>NZ_WEKR01000047.1:0-14904 GCF_024105395.1 Paracoccus sp. 08
CCTGCAGGGCGGGGTCCAGCTGGACGATGCGGCCCCCGGCACCCGCGCGCAGCTGCAGTTCGCGTCGTGACAGGACCTGGCCGAACACCTGCATCTGCGGCTGGACCACCCCCGGCGCGACCGTGACCAGCCGCGCGGCATAGACCTGTTCGGCAGGGGCGCGCACCGCGGGTCCGTCCCCGTCCGGCGTCACCGCACGCCACAGGATCCCCGCGGCCAGCATCAGCAGGGCCAGCGTCAGGAAGGTCAGGAACAGCCCCAGAAGGCTGCGGGACAGGAAACGCATGCGGATGGTCCATCTATGGGATGGCCGGGATAGCGCATGATGGGCAAACGAAACCTAAACGGAAAGCGATTCCAGCCGCGCCTGCAGCGACAGAAGGTCCGCCCAGGCCTCGCGCTTGGCGGCAGGGTTGCGCAGCAGATAGGACGGGTGCGTCATGGGCAGCGCGGGCCGCCCGAACGCCTGCACCCACTGGCCGCGCAGGCGCAGGATGCCGCGTTTCTCGATCGCCGCCTGGCAGGCGATGTTGCCCATCAGCACGATCAGGTCGGGCGCCACCAGATCGACATGGCGGCGCAGGAACGGCAGGCTCACGGCAATTTCATCGGGCTCGGGGTCGCGGTTTCCGGGCGGGCGCCACGTCAGGACGTTCGTGACATAGAAGGCGCGTTCCGCATCGACCCCGTCGCGCGACAGCCCGATGGCCGCGAACATGCGGTCCAGCATCTGTCCCGCGCGCCCCACGAAGGGGCGGCCCTGCCGGTCCTCCTCGTCGCCCGGCGCCTCTCCAAGAATCAGGACGCGGGCCTTGGGGTTGCCATCGGCAAAGCAGAAATTGCGGGCGCCCTTCTTCAGCTCGATCCCGTCGAACCCCTGCTGGGCCTCGGCCAGCGCGGCCAGGGTGCCGGCCCCGTCGGCCAGCGCCTGCGCCAGGGCCACGCGGCCGGCCAGATCGTCGTCGGCGGGCGGCGGCGGGGCCTGGGGCACGGGGGCCGCGGGCGCCACGCGGGTCGGCAGGTCGAACCGGTCGACCGGCGCATCCAGCATGGGCACGTCGCAGCCCATCTCCAGCTGCCAGTCCAGCAGCGCCAGCGCGCTGTCCCCGTCCAGCGTGATTCCCCGATATGTGGCCTGATCGTTCATCGCCGCACGCTAGGGCCGCGGACCGCCCTAGTCCACCACCAGCATGTAACCGGTGCCCCGCACCGTCTGCAGGAAGCGCGGCTCGCGCGGGTCGGGCTCGATCTTGCGGCGCAGGCGGGTGATCTGGACGTCGATGGCGCGCTCTCCGTTCTCGTCCTCGCCGCCGCCCCGGCCCAGGTCGTCGATCAGGTCGGCGCGGCTGACCGGCTGGCCCCGGCTGGCCGCAAGACGGCGCAGCAGCGCGGTTTCCGTGCCCGTCAGGCGCAGCGGCGCGTCGCCGTTCCACAACTCGCCCTTGTCCGTGTCATAGCGCAGCGCGCCAAGCGTCAGGTATTTCGGCTGCGCCACCTCGACCACCGGCACCCGGCGCAGGATCGCACCGATGCGCAGCAGCAGTTCGCGCGGCTCGAAGGGCTTGGGCAGGTAATCGTCGGCGCCGCTTTCCAGCCCGCTGATCCGGTCCTCGGTCTCGCCCTTGGCGGTCAGCAGCAGGATCGGCGTGTCGATGCGCTCGCGCAGCGCCCGCGTCAGGGACAGGCCGTCCTCTCCGGGCATCATCACGTCCATGACGATCAGGTCGAATTCCAGCCCCGCCAGCAGGCGGCGCGCCTGGACCGCGTCGCGGGCCATGGTGACCATGTATCCGTTCTTGCGCAGGAACCGCCCCAGCAGCGCGCGGATGCGTTCGTCGTCGTCGACGATCAGCAGGTGGCAGTCGGTATGCGTCATGGCGGCCTCAGCGGTCTTCGGGAAGATCCTTCAGCGCCTGATACTGCGCCCGGGTCTCGGGGTCCATCATCGCTTCCAGAACCTGGCGGAACCCCGACACGGCCTGGGGCCCGGCATTGCGATAGGCGGCGCGCATCCGTGCCCGCTGCGCCTCGGACAGGCGGCGTTCCAGGGCGGTGCCCTTGGCCGTCAGGTGCAGCTGGCGTTCGCGCCGGTCGCGCCGGCCGATGCGGCTGTCGACCAGCCCGTCCTCGATCAGGGTGCGCAGCACGCGGTTCAGCGACTGCTTGGTCACGCCCAGCACCGCCAGCAGCGAGGTGACCGTCAGCCCCGGATCGCGATTGACGAAATGCAGCGCGCGGTGATGGGCACGGCCGTAATCCAGCTCGGCCAGGATCAGGTCCGGATCGGCGGTGAAGGCGCGATAGGCAAAGAACATCGCCTCGATCCCGCGGCGCAGCTGGTCGTCGGTCAGGAACAGCAGGTCCTCGCCCATCATCGCCTGGATCCGCGCTTTTTCCTGCATCTGCACCCTCTGTTCGTCACCTGCCCCGGATATGGCAGCGTTGTTGACTTTCTAATCCGTGATTGCTAGCCGTCAAGCATCTTGCGTAACAAACATGCCAAATCCGCCCTGACAGGCGCAAGAATCGAAAAACCGGGCGGCGGATGGAGACATATGATGCTGGCTTACGACGATCGCGACGGCAAGATCTGGATGGACGGGGACCTGGTGGACTGGCGCGACGCCAAGGTACACATCCTGACCCATGCGATGCACTATGCCAGCTCGGTCTTCGAGGGTGAGCGGTGCTATGACGGCAAGATCTTCAAGGGTCATGAACATTCGCTGCGCCTGATCGAATCGGGCCGCCTGCTGGACATGCCGATCCCCTATTCCGCCGAGGAGATCGACGCCGCCAAGGAAGCTGTGCTGAAGGCCAACGGCTTCGAGAACGCCTATGTCCGCGTCGTCGCATGGCGCGGGTCGGGCCTGGACATGGGCGTGTCCGCGGCGCGCAACCCGGTCCGCATGGCCGTCGCGGCCTGGGAATGGGGCAGCTATTACGGCGACGCGAAATGGCAGGGGGCGAAACTGGACGTGGCCAAATGGAAACGCCCCAGCCCCGAGACCATCCCCACCGCCGCCAAGGCCGCGGGCCTCTACATGATCTGCACCATGTCCAAGCACGCGGCCGAGGCCAAGGGCTGTTCGGACGCGCTGTTCATGGACTGGGAGGGTTACGTGGCCGAGGCGACCGGCGCCAACATCTTCTTCGTCAAGGACGGAGAGGTCCACACGCCGCTGGCCGATCGCTTCCTGAACGGCATCACCCGTCAGACCATCGTGCAGATGCTGAAGGACAAGGGCTATACGGTCCACGAACGCCGCATCACGCCCGACGAGCTGGAGGGGTTCCAGGAATGCTGGCTGACCGGCACCGCGGCCGAGGTGACGCCCGTGGGCCAGATCGGCGACTGGCATTTCCAGGTGGGCCAGATCACCCGCGACGTGGCCGAAAGCTATGAGGCCCTGGTCCGCGCCTGAGGCCTGAATGCGGGACCGCCCCTGCGGGCGGTCCCGCTCGGGGTCACTTCAGGTGACCCCGCGCGATGCGGGCGTATTCGGCGGCCTTGCGGCTGTCCTTGGCCCGGGCGTGGGGGCGCGCGTGCAGGGCGCGGATGGCGCCGTGCATCCCGCCCTCGCGGTCCAGGCGCAGGAATTCGCGCAGGCGCGCCGCCCCCTGCATCCGCGGCTTGTCGGCATGATGTCTGGTCATGGTCAGCCCTCCCGTGGGTGTCACCCCCTGGACTATAGGGCCGATCCGGTGCGATTTGAACAGTGTTGTTCGAAAGGCAGGCTCAGGCGGCCTTGATCCCCTGTGCCGCCGACAGGACCGCGTGCAGCGCGACGGGGTCGTCATTGGCGCGCAGCTTGGCGCGCAGGTCCTGATCGCGCAGCGTGCGCGACACCAGCGCCAGCGCCTTGAGGTGGTCCACGCCGCTGCTTTCGGGGGCCAGCAGCGCAAAGATCAGGTCGACCGGCTGGCGGTCCACCGCGTCGAAATCCAACGGCTTGTCCAGCCGCAGGAACAGCCCCGCGACCTTGTCCAGCCCGTGCAGCCGCGCATGCGGCAGCGCCACACCCTGCCCCACCCCGGTCGGCCCCAGGCTTTCGCGTTCCTGCAGCGCGTCCAGCACCTCGGAGGCGTTCAGCCCGTATTCCGCATGGGCCAGATCGGCCAGCTCCTGGAACAGCCGCTTCTTCGAGGTGACCTGTCCCAAGGAACGGACCGCCCCGGGCCGGAGGATTTCAGCAAGTTGCATGGCGCCTTTGTCTTTCCCAAGCTGTCCGCCCCCCGGACATGGCTGTCAGGGGGGCGGCATCCAGTGCGGCCGTCGTCCCGCGTCGTCTGGACGCGGACGTGCGGTCAGCCGTTTCCGCGCGGATCGATCCAACCGACGTTGCCGTCGTCGCGGCGATGGACGACATTGACGCCGCCGTGTTTCTCGTTGCGGAACACCAGCAGAGGGGTGCCCGACAGTTCCATCTGCATCACCGCATCGCCGACCGACAGGGTGGGCACGCGGCTTTGCATTTCGGCGATGATGATCGGCTGCAGGCTGTCATCCTGCGATTCCCATGCATCCTCGTCGGCGGCCAGCACATAGCTGCCTGCCTCGCCGAAGACAACCGGTTCGGGCCGTTCCTTGTGGTGGTCCTTCAGGCGGCGCTTGTAGCGGCGCAGCTGCTTGTCCATCTTCTCGCGGCAGGCCTCGAAGGCGGCATAGATGTCGGTATCCGTCCCGCGCGCGGCCACGTTCAGGCCGGTGGACAGGTGCACGACCGAATCGCACATGAACTGATGCGCGTCCTTGGAAAAGGTCACCGCCGCATCGGTCGGACGCTGAGAGTACTTCTCGATCGTGGCGCCCAGTTCGGTCTTTACATGCGTGCTGAGGGCATCACCCACATCGATGTGTTTTCCGCTGATGGTATAGCGCATCGTCACTCCTCTCCGGTTGCCCGTCGTCGCGGCGCCTGCCCGCCACTGGTGCCGGCAAGGGCGCGAACGGGTTGAACGGGGCGGCATCTCCGCACCCGCATATCTCAATTTGGTGACAGCGCGCGCCGACTGTCAACGGCCCACACGGGGGCGTGACCCTGAATCGGATTTCCGCGCGCTCAGGACAGCGAGAAGCTGTCGCCCAGATAGACCTCGCGCACGCGCGGATCGGCCACGATCTGGTCGGTCGTGCCCGACATCAGCACATGCCCGTCATGCAGGATATAGGCCCGGTCGACGATGCCCAGGGTCTCGCGCACGTTGTGATCGGTGATCAGGACGCCGATCCCGCGCGACTTCAGCGCATGGACCAGGGTGCGGATCTCGCCCACGGCGATGGGATCGACGCCCGCAAAGGGTTCGTCCAGCAGCAGGAAGCCCGGATCGGACGCCAGGCAGCGGGCGATCTCGGCCCGCCTGCGTTCGCCGCCCGACAGGGCCAGCGCCGGCGCCCCGCGCAGATGCGTGATCGAGAAATCGGCCAGCAGCTCCTCCAGCCGGTCGCGCCTGTGGCGGGGGTCGTCGACCGCCACCTCCAGCGCGGCGGAACATCGGCAGGCGCGTGACATCGCGCCCGTCGATCAGCACCTGCCCGGCATCGGCCGTGACCAGCCCCGCGATGCAGTAGAAGCACGTCGTCTTGCCCGACCCGTTCGGGCCCAGCAGCGCCACGACCTCTCCGCGCTGCAGGCTGACGGACACGTCGCGGATCACGGGGCGGTTGCGATAGGACTTGCGCAGGCCGCGCACGTCCAGCCCGGAACGGTCGGTCATCAGTTGGACCCCGGCTGCAGGACGGACCGCACGCGCCCCTGGACCTGCGCCGCGCCCGTCGCCAGGTCGACCGTCATGCGCTCTCCGGCCAGCACGTTGCCCCCCTGGGTCAGCAGCACGTCCCCGGTCAGCAGGACCGACCCCGCGGCGACGTCATAGACCGCCTCGGCGGCCTCGGCCGCGTCCTCCCCAGACATCAGGGTCACGTTGCCGGTCGCGGTTAGGCTGTCGATGCGCTGCTGGTCGCCGGACGCGTACTGCACGGCGACGCGGTCCGCCGATAGGCGCATCTCTCCCTGACCGATGACCACGTTGCCGGTGAACAGCGCGGTGCCGTCGGCCTGATTGACGTCCAGATTGTCGGCCGACACCTCGACCGGGGCCGAGGTGTCGGCCTGCATCCCCCCGAAGGTGGTCTGCGCCAGGGCGGGCATCGGCGCGGCCAGCGCCAGCGCGATCAGCAGGGGGCGAAGGGTCATCGGGTCCTCGATAGGGCTTCGGGCGGAAAGCGGCCCGGTGTCAGGGTTGGTATATCAGACGCACGCCGTCCGAGAAATTCAAGACTGCGGCCCCGCCGCCCGCCGAATCGCCCGCAGTGGCCCCGGCATCGGCATCGGTCGCAGCAGGGGCCAGCCGCATGCGGCCCGCGGTGATGCGGCCAAAGGGCGCCTGCGCCTCGACCCCGCGGTCGGCCTGAAGGACCGACGTATCGGTCCGCGCATCGATCTGCGGCGTGTCCAGCTGCCAGCCGCTGCTGGTGGTCATGCGCACGCCGCCCTCCAGCCGCACCAGCCCGTCCAGCAACCCGCCTTCCGGCGCGGTCAGATCCGCGCGCAGCCCGTCGGGGCGCAGCCAGTCCAGCGCCACGTCCCCCGCCGCCCCGCCGGACCCGCCTGGCGTGACCTGCGCCGCGCGCAGGGTCAGCTGCGCCCCGTCGCCGGTCACCCCACTGTATTCGGGCGCGACGATGCGGTTGTCACGCGCCGCGGCCTGGGCATCGACCTCGGCATAGGGAATGCGCGATTCCACGTCAGAGCCCCGGCTGAACAGGAACATCGTCGACAACATCGCCAGCGCCACCAGCGGCAGCAGCACGCGCAGCCAGCGAACGATGCGGGTCCGCGACATGGTCAGACCAGCCCCGCACGCAGGCAGTCGTGGATGTGCAGGATGCCCCGGGGGCGCCCGTCCTCGACCGCGAACAGGCAGGTGATCTTGCGCTCCTGCATCTGCGCCAGGGCGGCCTCGGCCAGGGCGCCGGGCCCGATGGTGCGCGGCGCGGGCGTCATCACGGAGCGCGCGTCCAGGTCCAGCAGGCCCTGCATGTGGCGGCGCAGGTCGCCGTCGGTGATGATCCCCGCCAGCGCACCGTCCCCGTCCACGACCCCGGTCACGCCATAGCCCTTCTGGCTGATCACCAGCAGCGCCTCGGACATGGGGGCATCCAGCCCGACCAGCGGCAGGTCGGTGTGCATCAGGTCGCCCACCTTCGCCAGCAGCGCGCCCAGCTTGCCGCCGGGATGAAAGGTGCGGAAATGCTCGGGCGTGAACTTGCGATGCTCCATCAACGCGATGGCCAGCGCATCGCCCAAGGCCAGCGTCATCGTGGTCGACGTCGTGGGCACGATCCCGTTGCCGCAGGCCTCCTGTGCGGCGGGCAGCACCAGCCCCAGGTCCGCCTGCCGCATCAGCGTCGATTGCGGCCGCGCCGCAACCCCGATCAGCGGGATCGAGAACCGCCGCGTATGCGCGATCAGGTCGGCCAGCTCGGGCGTCTCGCCGCTGTTGGACAGGACCAGCGCCAGGTCGGATTCGGTGACCATGCCCAGATCGCCGTGGCTGGCCTCGGCCGGGTGCACGAACTGCGCGGGCGTCCCGGTGGAGGCGAAGGTCGCCGCGATCTTGCGGCCCACATGGCCCGACTTGCCCATGCCCGACACGACCACCCGGCCGCGCACCGCCAGGATCATCTCGACCGCGCGCGAGAACTCGTGGCCCAGACCCGCCGACAGGGCCTCCAGCCCTGCGATCTCGACCCCGATCACCCGTCGCGCCGTCTCGATGTAATCCGCCACGCCCTGCCCTTCTTCTTTGTCCAAATACCCGTTGCCCGCTCAGTGGCGAAAGATGTCGCCCTCTTCGCCCCAGCCCAGCAGGTCCAGATGGGCACGCGCGGGCAGAAAGTCAAAGCAGGCCTGCGCCAGACCCAGCCTGTTCTCGCGCTTCAGCCGCTCCTCCAGGGCATCCTTAAGCTTGTGCAGGTGCAATACGTCCGACGCGGCATATTCCAGCTGCGCGTCCGACAGGTCGGCCGCGCCCCAGTCGCTGGTCTGCTGCTGCTTGCTGACATCGACGCCCACCAGCTCCTGCAGCAGGTATTTCAGCCCGTGCCGGTCTGTAAACGTCCGCACCAGCCGCGAGGCGATCTTGGTGCACCAGACGGGCGAGGTGACCACCCCGAACGCGTTCTCCAGCGCGGCGATGTCGAAACGGCCGAAATGGAACAGCTTGACCACCTTGGGGTCGGTCAGCAGCTTGGTCAGGTTCGGAGCCTCGGTCTGGCCCCGGTCGATCTGGACCAGATGCGCCTCGCCGTCGCCCGACGACAGCTGCACCAGGCACAGCCGGTCGCGGCGCGGGTCAAGGCCCATCGTCTCGGTGTCGATGGCCACGACCGGGCCCAGCACGAGATCGTCGGGAAGGTCGTTCGGGTACAGATGGATGCTCATCGCCGGTCCTGCCTGAATTGCGCGCCGCCCGGCCCGTCCCCGGACCCGCGGCTTGGCGCCCCTTCGACCAGAAACCGGCCCGCCAATCCAGCGAAAATCGCGTGACCGGTCAGGCAGGGGGCGTCCAGACCGGGGGCGCGGGCTCCTCGCGATGCGCAAACCGCATCAGGTGGCTTTCGATCACCGCGCGCAGACGCTCCAGCGATTCAGTATCCGCGGCTTCCAGCGTCAGGCGCAGGGACGCGTCCTGTGCCTTGATCCGGGCCACGCCCATCTCGAAGGTCAGCACCGCCAGGCTGTCGTCATGGGTCACCGGGATCTTGTGACCGAAATGCTTGGCCATCGTGCCGGTCAGCGCGGCGGCGCGGGCGGTGGGAAAATCGGCAGTCATGCGCATGGGATGTCCTTTCGCGAATGCCCCGCAGCTAGGATGCCAAAGTGATTGAGTCAACAATTCGCAGCGATATTCCGACAAAAAGACCCTGACATTCTTGCGCGGCGCGCGCGACGGCGCTAAGCCCGCCCGGCGTGCAGCCAGGATCCAGCCACCACGCGCAACCTTGATCGAAAGGATCGCCATGCACCGCATCGCATCGCCCGCCCTGTTGGCCACCGCCCTGATGACCGCGCCGGTCGCGGCCCTGGCCCAGATCACCGTCGATACCGCCCAGGGTCCCGTGACCCTGCAGGACACCCCCGACAGCGTCGCGGTCTATGACATGGCCGCGCTGGACACGATCACCGCCCTGGGCGTGACGCCCACGGGCAGCATCGACAACATCCTGGTCCCCGCCCTGCGCGATGCGGCGGAGGGCGCCACCCCCGTCGGCACCCTGTTCGAACCCGATCTGGAGGCGCTGGCGGGGCTGGCGCCCGACCTGGTGATCGTCGGCGGCCGCTCCTCGACCCAGCTGGCGGCGGTGTCTCAGGTGGCACCGGCGATCGACATGACCTTCGGCCCGGATCTTTTGGCCGATACCCGCGCCCGGATCGACGCCTATGGCGCGCTGTTCGCCAAGACCGCCCAGGCCGAGGAAATGACCGCCACCCTGGACGCCAGGCTGGCCGACCTGCGTGCCGCCGCCGATGGCCAGGGCAGCGCGCTGATCGTGATGACCAACGGCCCCAAGATGTCCGCCTATGGCGCCGGGTCGCGCTTTGGCTGGATCTTCGACGCGACCGGGCTGGAGGAGGCTGTGCCGGGGCTGGACGACGCCACCCACGGCCAGGCGATCAGCCATGAGTTCATCGCCCAGGCCGATCCCGACTGGCTGCTGGTCGTCGACCGCGGCGCCGCCATCGGCGAGGACGGCCAGGGCGCGATGGAGACGCTGCGCTCGGACCTGGTGGCGGGCACGACCGCCTGGCAGCAGGATCACGTGATCCAGCTGGACCCGGCGGCGACCTATATCTCGGCCGGGGGCTACGGCTCGACCATGGCGGTGCTGGACCAGCTGACGCAGGCCTTCGCGGACTGATGCGCCCCCTGCCCGCCCTAGCATCGGCGCTGGTCGCGCTGATGCTGGCCAGCCTGACGGTCGGCGCCGCCGACATCCGCGTGACGGACGCCTTTCGCGATCCGCAGGCCATGCTGGTCCTGCTGGAATCGCGGCTTCCGCGCACGCTGTCGGTGGTGCTGACCGGGGCCGCGCTGTCGGTGGCGGGGGTGCTGATCCAGGCGCTGGTCAGGAACCGCTTCGTCGGCCCCGACACCTCGGGCACGGCCGAGGGCGCGGCGCTTGGCCTTCTGGCCATCACCATCCTCTGGCCCGCCAGTCCCCTGTGGCTGCGCATGATCGCGGCCAGCCTGTCGGCCATGATCACGACCGCGTTGTTCCTGGCCGTGATCCGCCGCCTGCCCGTGCGCGAGGTGATGCTGGTCCCCATCGCGGGGCTGGTCCTGTCGGGGGTGCTGGGGTCGGTCGTGACCTTCATCGGCTGGCAGACCGACCTGATGCAATATGTCGGCACCTGGCTGTTCAGCGGCGAATTCTCGGGCGTGATCTCGGGGCGCTATGAACTGCTGTGGATCGCGGGCGCGGCAGCGGGGCTAGCCTGGTTCTCGGCCGACCGCTTCGCGATCCTTGGCCTGGGCGATCAGGTGGCGACGGGGTTGGGCCTGTCCACGGCGGCGGTGATGCGCCTTGGGCTGGCCGTGGTCTCCGTGGTGACGGCGATGGTGGTGACGACGGTGGGGATGATCCCCTTCGTGGGCTTGGTCGTGCCGAACCTGGTAGCGCGGATCATGGGCGACAACCTGCGCGCATCCCTGCCCGTGGTGGCGCTGGCCGGGGCGGTGCTGGTCCTGGCCTGCGATCTGGCGGGTCGGCTGGTCATCCACCCCTATGAGGTCCCCGCAGGCACCATCCTGGGCGTGCTGGGCGCGGTCCTGTTCCTGTGGCTGCTGCATCGCCGGCCCCCTCGGTCGAAGCCCGCCCATGGATAGGCGGGCGCGGATCATGGTGGGCGGGATGGCGCTGCTGCTGGCGGCGCTGTCGGCGCTGTGGATGCTGCAGGGTCTGGGCGGCGGCAATCGCGGCTTCATCCTGGGCCTGCGCGCAACCAAGCTGGCCGCGCTGACCACGGTCGCGACCGCCATCGGGGTCGCCACTATCCTGTTCCAGACCGTCGCCGCGAACAGGGTGCTTACGCCGTCGATCATGGGCTTCGACGCGCTGTACGTGCTGCTGCAGACGGGCTTTGTGATGGCCTTGGGCAGCACGGGCCTGACCGCCCTGCCCGCGGGCCCGAAATTCCTGGCCGAGATCGCGGTGATGACCGCCCTGGCAGCCCTGCTGTTCGGCACACTGCTGCTGCGCGGCGCGCGGGACCTGCCACGAATGATCCTGACCGGGGTGATCCTGGGCGTGCTGTTCCGGTCGCTGTCGGGGTTCCTGGGCCGCATCCTGGACCCCAACGAGTTCGCCGTGGTGCAGTCGGTCAGCTTTGCCAGCTTCAACCGGGTCGATGCCACGCTGCTGCCTTGGGCGGCGGCGATCACCGCGGCGGCGGTGCTGGTCGCGTGGCGGCTGTCGGCGCGGCTGGACGTGCTGGCGCTTGGACGCGATCCGGCGGTGTCCCTGGGGCTGGCCCATCGCGGCATGGTGCTGGGCGTGCTGGGGCTGGTGGCGGTGCTGGTGTCGGTCTCGACCGCGCTGGTCGGGCCGGTGGCCTTCTTCGGGCTGATCGTGGCGGGGCTGGCGCATGGACTGATGCGGACCGCGCGCCACGCGGCGCTGCTGCCCGCAGCGGCGCTGTCGGCGGCGATCCTGCTGGTGGGGGGACAGTGGCTGTTCGAACGCCAGCTGGGCCAGGCCGCCACCCTGTCGGTCATCGTGGAATTCGCGGGCGGCCTGTTCTTCCTCTATCTGCTGCTGAAGGGACGCATCCGATGATCCAGATCGAAGGGGTCTGCCACGCGATCGCCGGCACGCCGATCCTGCACGACATCACGACGACCCTGCCCAAGGGTCGGCTGACGGCGCTGATCGGCCCGAACGGGGCGGGCAAGTCGACGCTACTACGCCTGATCGGCCGGCTGGAGCCGCTGCAGCGGGGCCGGGTCACCGTGGCCGGCCACGACGTGACCATGACACCGACCGACCGGCTGGCGCAGGTCATGGCGATCCTGGGCCAGCAGACCGCCATCGCCAGCCGCCTGCGCCTGTCCGAGCTGGTGGCCTTCGGCCGCTGGCCGCATCACAAGGGCCGACCGGGGCCGCAGGATCACGCGCTGGTCTGGCTGGCGCTGAAGACCTTTGCCCTGACCGATCTGGCCGACCGGTTCCTGGACGAGGTGTCGGGCGGGCAGGCGCAGCGTGCGCATATCGCGATGGCCTGGGCGCAGGATACCGACTGGCTGCTTCTGGACGAGCCGCTGAACAACCTGGACATGGCCCATGCCCGCGCCCTGATGGGCCGGCTGCGCGGGCTGGTCGACCAGGGCGGGCGCAGCGTGGCGATGGTGGTGCACGAGATCAACTATGCCGCGGCCTGGGCCGATCACGTGATCGCCATGAAGGACGGCCGCGTGGCCGCCGAAGGCACCCCGGCCGAGGTGCTGACCGAGGCGGTGCTGTCGGACCTCTACGACGCGCCCATCCGCGTCGGCGCGCATCAAGGCCGCCCGCTGGTCCTGCACCACGTCTGAAGCGCCGTTGCCGGGCCTCCGGCCCGGCGGAGCCCCGGGGGGCTGCACCCCCCGGACCCCCCGCGCCGGCCACGAATCGCACGGGACGATCCTCACGGCACCGTACCGCGGGGGCGCAGCCCCCGGCGCAAGACGCCCCTTCGATGGGGGCGGCTTGCGCGGCCCTGCGATCAGGGGACGTCTAGGCGGATCGGCAGCCTTAGAGGATAGACCGGATCGGTCAGCGCGGCCGGGGCAGCCGGGCAACGGCCGGCCCGCTGCGCGGCGGTCAGAACGGCCTGATCTACGGCCGGAATCCCTGACGACCCCGAGATGCCGATGCCTTGAATTTGACCGTTGCGTGCAATGGTAACATCCAGCGTGACCCGCCCCCCCTGACGAACGTTCCGGGGCAGCGATGCGCGCCGCTGGATGCAGGCCCCGACCTGCGCGCCCCAAAGCGATGCGGCATCGGCCGCAGCCTGCCGTGAGGCACCGCCGCCCTGAGCATTGCCCGCCGGGCGACTGGTCTCGGCCTGACCGCTCTGCCCGGCGGCCTGTGCCGCCTGCCGGCGTTGCGGTTCGGGCTGACGCTCTGCCGCCGGTTTCGGGTCGCGGCGCGGTTCGGGTTCGGGTTGCGGCTCGGGACGCCGCTGCGGGCGGGTCGAGCTGTCCAGAGCCAGCGCCGTCTGGACCGGAATGTCGGGGGGCGCGAACTGCTGGAAATCGGGTAGGTCCAGCGTCGCCGGGTCGATGGGTTCGACCACCTGATCGGGTTCGGGCTCGGCCTGGGGTTCGGGCTGCGGCTCCTCAGGCAAAGGCTCCTCCTCGGCCTCGACTTCGGGACGGGCGTCCAAGCCGGCGGCAGCCTCCGCGCCCTGGGGCATGTCGGCGGCGGGCGGCATGGCGGGGGCAAGGTCGACGAAGACCGCATCGGGCAGGCCCGGCGGGGCGCCCGCATCCGCGCGCCCCATGATCCAGATCCCCGCCCCCACATGCGCCGCCAGCACCAGGACCGAGGCACCCGCCCACAGCCCCCCTTCGCCCAGCATGCGCAGGGCGCGACCGCTCATGGCGCGGCACCCGCGGCAGGCACGGCCGGGACCTCGGGCGGGGCCTGCACGGCGTCCAGCCCCACCAGGGCGATCTTCAGATAACCGGTGTCGCGCAGCGTGTTCATCACCCCCATCAGGTCGCCATAGGCCACCGCACGGTCTGCGCGCAGGAAGATGCGCTGTTCGCGGTCGCCGCCTGTCGCCGCGGTCAGGGCCGCGGCCAGCGCGCCGGGGGCCACGTTGTCATCGCCCACGGCCAGGCTCAGATCGGGCCTGACGCTGACATAGACGGGCTGCTCGGGGCGTTCGGCCTGGGTCGCGTTCGACACCGGCAGATCGACGTTCACGTCGACAGTCGCCAGGGGCGCGGCCACCATGAAGATGATCAGCAGCACCAGCATCACGTCGATGAAGGGCGTGACGTTGATCTCGTGGTTGTCGGCCAGGTCGTCGGTGTCGCGGATGCCTCCGGCCATGGCCTAGACCCCCGCCGCGGGGCCGCGGCCGCGAAAGTCCAGATCGCGGCTGACCATCTGCTGAACCCCCGCCGCGGCATGGCCAAGACGCATCCGGTAGCCGGTGACGGCGCGGGCAAAGACGTTGTAGATCACCACCGCGGGGATCGCCGCGACCAGGCCGATGGCGGTGGCCAGCAGCGCCTCGGCGATGCCCGGCGCCACGACGGCCAGGTTGGTCGTCTGCGATTCGGAAATGCCGATGAAGCTGTTCATGATCCCCCAGACGGTGCCGAACAGACCCACGAAGGGGGCGGTCGACCCGATGGTGGCCAGCMCCCCCGTGCCCCGTGCCATGCGGCGACCGGCGGCGACCTCGATCCGGTCTAGCTGGGAGGCGACGCGCTCTTTGATGCCGTGATCGCCCGCCTGCGCCAGAGCCGGTTCGGACCGGCAGTATTCCTCGGCGGCAGAGCGGATCATGCGCGACACCGGATCGCGGCGGCGCCCGATCCCGGCCAGGGCGTCCGGCAGGGACGGCGCGGCCTGGATGCGCCGCGTGGCCGACGTGACCCGGCGCGAGGCGGCCCACAGCTCGATCAGCTTCACCAGAAGGATCGTCCAGGTGATGACCGACGCCACCGCCAGCCCGATCATGACCCCCTTCACGACCCAGTCCGCAGCCAGGAACATGCCCATCGGCGACAGGTCATGCGGCAGGCCGGGGTCGCGTTCGGCCACGACCGGCACCGGTTGCGCCGCATCGGCAGGGTCAGCAGGGGTCGCGGTCTGGCCCGGCGCGGCAGGCTGCGCGGGGG
>NZ_WEKR01000048.1:0-13984 GCF_024105395.1 Paracoccus sp. 08
GGATCGGGGCGGCGTTCGGGCGGGCCGATGCATCTGTGGCCGAGGCAGCAGCGCTGCTGGCCGACTGGTCCCGTGCGGCGGGCCTGCCGGGGCTGGATGCCCTGGGGATCGACGCGGCGGCACGCCGAGCAGCGGCGCAGGCGGCGGCCGTGTCGTCGTCGATGAGGGCCAACCCGGCACCCCTGTCGGCCGACGATCTGGACGCCCTGATGCGGGCCGCCGCCTGATGGCCCGGCGGGGACCGGTCGATCCGGAGCAGAGCCTGGCGATCCGGGCGGCTTGGCTGCATTATGCGGGCGGGCTGACGCAGGCGGCCGTCGCCAAGCGGCTGGGCCTGCCCGGCGTCAAGGCGCACCGCCTGATCGCCCGCGCCGTGGCCGAGGGCGTGGTCAAGGTCACCATCGACGGAGAGATCGTCGAATGCGCCATGCTGGAGGATCAGCTGTGCGCGCGCTATGGGCTGGACCACTGCGAGGTTGCCCCCGACCTGGGCGAGGACGGCATGCCCCTGCGCGCCCTGGGCCTGGCGGGCGCGGGCTTTCTGCGCCGCGAGATCGAGCGGGGCGCACACAGGGTCATCGGGCTGGGTCATGGCCGGACGCTGGCGGCGGCGGTCCGGCAGATGCCGCGCTTTGACGCGCGCGCGGTGCGCTTCGTGGCGGTCCTGGGCGGGCTGACGCGCAATTATGCGGCGAACCCGCATGACGTGATGCATACGCTGGCGGAAAAGACCGGGGCGCAGGCCTTCGTGATGCCGGTGCCGTTCTTTGCCAATTCCGAAGGCGACCGGGCCGTGCTGCTGTCCCAGCCCGGCGTGCGCGACATCTTTGATCTGTCGAACAGCGCCACGCTGACCTTCGTGGGCATGGGCACGGCTGATGCGGGCGCGCAGCTGGTCGCATCCGGCATGATCGAGGCGCGCGAGATCGCCGAGATCAACGCCGCGGGGGGCGTCGGAGAGATGATGGGGTATTTCTTCGATGCCACCGGCCGTGTGCTGGACACGACGCTGAGCGCGCGGACGCTGTCGGTGGACCTGAACCGGGGGCAGGATCAGCGTATCGTAGTCATCGCCGGCGGCGCGGAAAAGGTCGCGGCCATCCGTGCGGTGCTAAACAGCGGGCGCCTGTCCGGGCTGATCACCGACGAGGCGACGGCGCGCGCGCTGATGGCGGGGTGACCCAAACGGGGACGGGTCGGGGAAACCCCGACCCGGTCGCTGCCGCTGGGCCCCGCGCGCGCTTTGCGCGCGTGGGGAGCATCGTGGCAAGGCCGCTTGCGGCCTTGGCCTTTGGATCAGTGGCCTGTCACCAGGCGGGCGCGGGCGATGATGGCCTCGGGGGTGATGCCGAACTCCTGGTACAGCCGGTCGATCGGGGCCGATGCGCCGAAGCCGGTCATGCCTATCACGTCGTCCTCGCTCGCGACATAGCGGGTCCAGCCGAACTTGCCCGCGGCCTCGACCGCGATGCGGGGCGCGGTGCCAAGCACCTGGGCGCGGTAATCCGCGTCCTGCGCCTCGAACAGCTCCCAGCTGGGCATCGACACGACAGCCACGGCCATGCCTTCGGCGGCCAGCGTCTCGGCGGCCTCCACGGCGATGGCGACTTCGGTTCCTGTGGCGATCAGGGTCACGTCGCGGCCCTCGCCGAACTGGCGGATCACATAGGCGCCCTTGGCAGTCAGGTTCTCGGACCCGGCCTCCGTGCGCAGCTGCGGGACGTCCTGGCGGGACAGCGCCAGAAGCGACGGCACGGTCCGGTTGCGGATCGCGATGTCCCAGGCCTCCAGCGTCTCGACCGTGTCGGCGGGGCGCAGGACGGTCAGGCCGGGGATGGCGCGCAGGGATGCCAGGTGCTCCACCGGCTGGTGGGTCGGGCCGTCCTCGCCCAGGCCGATGCTGTCATGGGTCATGACATAGATCGTGCCCACCCCCATCAGCGCCGACAGGCGGATCGCGTTGCGGGCATAGTCGGAAAACACCAGGAACGTGCCGCCATAGGCGATCACGCCGCCATGCAGGTTCAGCCCGTTCATCGCGGCGGCCATGCCGAACTCGCGCACGCCATAGCCGATGTAGCGGCCGGGCGTCTCGCGCGTGTACTGCGTGTCTACGGCCTTGACGCGGGTCAGGTTCGATCCGGTCAGGTCGGCCGATCCGCCGATCATCGCGGGCACGGCGGGGGTCAGCGCCTCCAGCGCCATCTGGCTGGCCTTGCGGGTCGCGGCTTTCTTGGGCGCGGCGAACAGGGCGTCGCGGGCGGTGGAGACGGCGGCGTCATAGCCCTCGGGCAGATCGCCCGACAGGCGCTGCGTCAGGGCCGCGCCCTTGGGAGATGCGGCCAGACGAGCCTCCCAGGCCTCGCGGTCGGCGGCACCGCGCGCGCCGATTTCTCGCCATTCGGCGGCAAGATCGTCGGGGATCACGAAGGCGTCGTGGCCCCAGCCCAGGGCCTCGCGGGTCAGCGCGCCCTCATCCTTGCCCAAAGGCGATCCATGCACGGAATAGCTGCCCGCGCGGTTGGGAGAGCCGAAGCCGATGATCGTCTTCATCGCGATCAGCGAGGGCTTGCCCGTCTCTGCCTTGGCGGCCGCCATCGCGGCGTCCAGCGCGCGGCCGTCATGGCCGTCGCAGCTCTGGACATGCCAGCCGCAGGCCTTGAACCGTGCCGGGATGTCCTCGGAGAAGCTGACCGACGTCGGGCCGTCGATGGTGATGCTGTTGTCGTCATAGAGCACGATCAGCTTGCCCAGGCCCAGATGGCCCGCCAGGCTGATCGCCTCCTGGCCGATGCCCTCCTGCAGGCAGCCGTCGCCCAGCATGACCCAGGTGCGGTGATCGACCAGATCATTGCCGAACTCTCCGGCCAGCGCGCGTTCCGCCAGCGCCATGCCGACGGCGGTGGCCAGGCCCTGGCCCAGGGGGCCGGTCGTGGTCTCGACGCCCTTGGCATGGCCGTATTCCGGATGGCCGGCGGTGATCGCGCCCCATTGGCGGAAATTCCGGATCTGATCCAGCGTCATGTCCTGGTACCCGGTCAGGTGCAGCAGGCTGTAGAGCAGCATGGACGCGTGCCCGTTCGACAGCACGAAGCGGTCGCGGTCGGGCCAGTCGGGATTGGCCGCGTCGAACTTCAGGTGGTTGCGGAACAGCACGGTGGCGGCATCGGCCATGCCCATCGGGGCGCCGGGATGGCCGCTGTTGGCGGCGTTCACGGCATCGATGGTCAGCGCGCGGATGCAGTTCGCCAGCGCGAAGTTCTGCGGGTCCAGATCGGCCTTGGCGGCGATGGCGGGGTCTTTGGGGGTGTCTAAGGGCATGGCGGTCCTCCTGTCGCGCCCTCCATAACCCGCCGCCGTCATCATCACAACAAAAAATCACAAAGTCACAAAGTCGGTGTTGTTATGTGCGCGGATCATGTTATGAAACCGGCGAACGAGGGGAGGGTTTGGGTGAAACGCGAGGAACGCAGACAGGCGATCATGGATCTGCTGGTCGCGGCACGCGCCGTGGACCTGGACGATCTGGCGGCCCGTTTCGCGGTCAGCAAGATGACCATCCATCGCGACCTGGACGACCTGGAACAGGCGGGCCTGCTGCGCAAGGTGCGCGGCGGCGCCACCATCGAGGCCGGCACCCAGTTCGAGAGCGACTTCCGCATCCGCGCCCTGCAGGACGGCGAGGCCAAGATCCGCATGGCCCATGCCGCCCGCGCCCTGATCGAGCCGGGGATGACCGTGATGGTCAATGACGGCTCGATGGCGGCGCTGCTGGGGGCCAGCCTGACGGAATGCGCGCCCTTGTCGGTCATCACTAACAACGCCGCCGTGATCGAGCGGCTGAAGGATGCGCCGCGCGTCACGCTGATCGCGCTTGGCGGCATCTACAGCGCCAAGTTCAACGGTTTTTTCGGCATGGTCACGGAAAGCGCGCTGGCCGGGCTGCATGCGGACCTGGCCTTCATCTCGACCCCCGCGGTGGCGGGGCTGCGGGCGTTCCACATGGACGACAATGCGGTGCGCGCGAAACGCGCGATGATGCACGCGGCGGAACGCAGCGTGCTGCTGGTCAACCACGCGCGCTTCGGGCGCAGCGCGCTGCATGCGCTGGCCGACCTGACCGAATTCGACGCCATCATCACCGACGCGCCCCCCGCGCCCGAGGATCGCGCCGCGATCGACCGGGCAGGCATCGCGCTGACCATCGCAGAGGACCCCGCATGACCCATTTCTGGATCGGCACCAGCTGGAAGATGAACAAGACCCTGGCCGAGGCGATGACATTCGCCGACGGCCTGCGCGGCACGCCCGCGCCCGCGGGTATCCAGCGCTTCGTCATCCCGCCCTTCACCGCCTGCCGCCAGGTGGCCGAGGCCCTGTCGGGCAGCGACGTCAAGGTCGGCGCGCAGAACATGCATTGGGACGACGCGGGCGCCTGGACCGGAGAGATCAGCCCCGTGATGCTGACCGATTGCGGGCTGGACATCGTGGAGCTGGGCCACAGCGAACGCCGCGAGCATTTCGGAGAGACGGACAGGACCGTGGGCCTGAAGACCGCCGCCGCCGTCCGCCATGGCCTGATCCCGCTGATCTGCATCGGCGAGACCCTAGCCGAGCGGGAGGCTGGCCGCGCCACGCAGGTGCTTGAGACGCAGGTCCGCGCCGCGCTGGAGCCCGTGGCCGGGTCCGACGCCCCGATCCTGCTGGCCTATGAACCGGTCTGGGCGATCGGCGCGAAGGGCATCCCCGCGACCTCGGATTACGCCGACGCACGGCAGACCGAGATCATCGCGGTCGCGCAGGACGTGCTGGGCCGCCGCGTGCCCTGCCTTTACGGCGGGTCGGTCAATCCGGGCAACTGCGCGGAACTGATCGCCTGCCCGCATATCGACGGGCTGTTCATCGGGCGGTCGGCCTGGGACGTGAACGGCTATCTGGACATCCTGGCGCGCTGCGCCGCAACCATCGGAGAGAACGCATGAAACTGGCAATCGCAGGGGACAGCGCGGGCGAAGGTCTGGCCAAGGTGCTGGCCGACCACCTCAAGGACCGCTTTGAGGTGTCGGAAATCAGCCGCACCGACGAAGGCCCCGACGCCTTCTATGCCAACCTGTCGGATCGGGTGGCTTCCCAGGTCATGGACGGCACCTATGACCGCGCCATCCTGGTCTGCGGCACGGGCATCGGCGTCTGCATCGCGGCCAACAAGGTGCCGGGCATCCGCGCCGCCCTGACGCATGACACCTATTCGGCCGAACGCGCGGCCCTGTCGAACGACGCGCAGATCATCACCATGGGCGCCCGCGTCATCGGACCCGAACTGGCCAAGGCCATCGCCGATGCCTGGCTGGCGCAGACCGAAAACTTCGACCGCAACGGCAAGTCGGCGGGCAATGTGGCCGCCATCGACGCGGTCGGCGCGAAATACGCGGGCCGGTGATGCTGCGCCTGCCGACGGACGGGCCCGCGACGGGGCCGCTGCTGGACGATGTGCTGGCGCGCGACGGCGCGGCGGCCATCGTGGCGGCCATCGCGGGCGCGCTGCCGCCTTTGGCCGCGCGGCTGGCGGCAGGGCGCCTGCATGGCGACCCCGAGGCCATCGTCGGCACCAATGACAGCGGC
Source organism: Paracoccus sp. 08 (assembly GCF_024105395.1). Taxonomy (NCBI): domain Bacteria; kingdom Pseudomonadati; phylum Pseudomonadota; class Alphaproteobacteria; order Rhodobacterales; family Paracoccaceae; genus Paracoccus; species Paracoccus sp. 08. The sequence continues at coordinate 5,623 of NZ_WEKR01000048.1, forward strand.
GACCGGCAGAAGGCGCTGGACGTCGCGGCCCATGACCACATGATCGCCGCCCTGCGCGCGGCGGGCGTGCGCCAGGTCCTGTCCGAGGAGGCGCTGGACATCATCGCGCTGAACCCGGGCGGCGCCTTCGACGTGGCGATCGACCCGATCGACGGCTCGGGCAGCATCGGCATCGGCGCGCCTTTGGGCATGCTGTTCAGCATCCTGCCCGCCGATGCGCAGGGGTTCGCGCGGACGGGCCTGGCGGTGGTGGCGGCGGGATACGCCTCCTTCGGTCATTCGGTCGATTTCGGCTGGTCCACCGGCGCGGGCGTCCATGTCGCGACCTGGGACGCCGAGGTCCATGCCTTCCGCGTCAGCCGCCAGAACCTGCGGCTGAAGCCCCAGGCCTCGACCATCGCCTATAACGCGTCGAACGAGCGCCACTGGACGCCGGGCCTTCAGGCCTGGGCGCGCGATCTGCGCGCGGGGCGGGACGGGCCGCGCGGGCGCGACTTCAACATGCGCTGGCTGGCCGCTGCCGTGGGCGAATTGCACCGCATCCTGCTGAAGGGCGGTGCATTCCTGTACCCCGCCGATACCCGGCCCGGATACGGCGACGGCCGGCTGCGGCTGATCTATGAATGCGTGCCCATCGCCTTTCTGATCGAACAGGCCGGGGGCCGCGCGACCGACGGGCATGGCCCGATCCTGGACCGCGTGCCGCGCGGGCCGCATGACTTCACCCCGCTGTTCTTCGGCGCGTCCGAGGAAATCGACGCGCTTCACGCCGCCCTTCAAGGATAACATCCCATGCCGATGATCACCCTGCGCCAGCTTCTGGACCACGCGGCCGAGCATGACTATGCCGTGCCCGCCTTCAACATCAACAACATGGAGCAGGGCCTGTCGGTCATGCAGGCGGCCCAGGCCACCCGCAGCCCGGTGATCCTGCAGGCCAGCCGCGGCGCGCGGGCCTATGCCAATGACGCGGTGCTGGCGGGGCTGATCGCGGGTCTGGCGCGGGCCTATCCCGACATCCCGATCTGCATGCATCTGGACCATGGCAACGGGCTGGAGACCTGCGCGACCGCGATCCAGAACGGCTTCACCTCGGTGATGATGGACGGGTCGCTGAAATCGGACGGCAAGACGCCCGCCGATTACGCGTACAACGCCGACATCACCCGCCGCGTGACCGAGATGGCCCATGCCTGCGGCGTGTCTGTCGAAGGAGAGCTGGGCGTGCTGGGCAGCCTTGAGACCGGCATGGGCGACGCCGAGGACGGCCACGGCGCCGAGGGCAAGCTGTCCGAGGAGCAGCTGCTGACCGACCCCGACGAGGCCGTGCGCTTTGTCGAGGAGACAGGCGTGGACGCCTTGGCCATTGCCATGGGCACCAGCCACGGCGCCTACAAATTCACGCGCAAGCCCGATGGCGACATCCTGGCCATGCATGTGATCGAGGAGATCCACCGCCGCCTGCCCAACACCCATCTGGTGATGCACGGCTCCAGTTCGGTCCCCGAGGATCTGCAGGCTATCATCAACGCCCATGGCGGCGACATCCGCCCGACCTGGGGCGTCCCGGTCGAGGAGATCCAGCGTGGCATCCGCCACGGCGTGCGCAAGGTAAACATCGACACCGACAACCGCCTTGCGATGACCGCCGCGATTCGCCGCGTGATGGCCGAACACCCGGCCGAGTTCGATCCGCGCGCGTATCTGAAGCCCGCGATGGCGATGATGGCCCAAGTCTGCCGCGACCGCTTCGAGGCCTTCGGCACCGCCGGCAACGCCGACAAGCTGCGCCCGATGTCCCTGCCGGAGATGGCCGCGCGCTACTGACCCGCGCGGGCCAGCAGCTCCTCGACCTTGGGGCCGATCGCATCCACGATCTGTTCGACGCCGCGCGCGTTGGGGTGGATGCGGTCGTCCTGCATCAGGTCCGACAGGGACAGGCCCTGCGTGGCCTTTTCCCCGATCGGCCCCAGGAAGTCGGGGACCAGCACCGCGTCGTATTCAGTGGCCAGATCGGCATACATCGCCTCGAAGTCGCGTTTGAACTCGGGGCCGTAATTGCCCGGCGCGGGCAGGCCCGCCAGCAGCACGGGCACCCCCGCCGCCTGCGTCTTGTCCAGGATCGCCGCGAGGTTCGCGCGGCTGGAGGCCGGGTCGATCCCGCGCAACAGATCGTTGCCGCCAAGCGCCACGATCATCGCATCGGGCCCGTCCGCCAGCGTCCAGTCGATCCGCGCGGCACCCCCCGCCGTGGTGTCCCCCGACACGCCCGCATTGGTCACCGCAACGTCATGGCCGCGGTCGCGCAGCCACGCCTCCAGCATGGGCACGAACCCCTGATCCTGCGGCAGGCCGTATCCCTGCGTCAGACTGTCGCCCATCGCGGTCAGGCGCAGCGTCTCTGCGTCAGCAGGAGCTGCCCATGATGCCGCGATGGTGACCGCCAGCGCCGCGACGGCGGCCGTCAGGCGGTTGCCATTGCGCACGGGGCGACCATATCGTGCCGCGACACCCAGACCGCGACGAAGGAGCGACCCGATGGCCGACCCCGTGATCCGCCTGTCCGATGCGCATCTGACGTTGCAGGGCAATGCCGGGCCGGTCCCGATCCTGCGCGGCCTGTCGCTGCAGGTCGAACGCGGAGAGACGGTCGGGCTGGTGGGTCCTTCGGGATCGGGCAAGTCCTCGCTCCTCATGCTGATGGGCGGTCTGGAACGCGCCACGGGCGGCCTGGTCCAGGCGATGGGTCAGGACCTGACCGCGCTGGACGAGGATGCGCTGGCGCGCTTTCGTCTGTCCCATATGGGGGTGGTGTTCCAGTCCTTCCACCTGATCCCCACCATGACGGCACATGAAAATGTCGCAACGCCGCTGGAACTGGCCGGCGCGCCCGACGCCTTCGACCGCGCGGCGGCGGAGCTGGACCGCGTGGGCCTTGGTGCGCGGCGCGACCATTACCCCGCCCAGCTGTCGGGCGGAGAGCAGCGGCAGGCGATCATGGACCTGCTGTTCGGGCTGCGCGCCGATCATGGCGCGACGCTGGTTCTTGTCACGCATGACCCGGACCTGGCGCGACGCTGCGACCGGGTGATCCGCCTGGCCGACGGCCGTCTGGCCGCCGAGGCCGCGGCATGAGCCTGGCGCTGGCGGCCCGGCTGGCGCGGCGCGACCTGCGCGGGGGCCTGCGCGGGTTCTGGGTGCTGCTGACCTGCCTGGCGCTTGGCGTGGCCGCCATCGCCGCCGTGGGGTCGGTGCGCGCGGCGATCCAGGCGGGGCTGACCGCGCAGGGCGCGATCCTGCTGGGCGGCGATGCCGAGGTGCAGCTGACCTATCGCTTTGCCACGCCCCCAGAGCGGGACTGGCTGGAGGATCGGGCCGTAACGGTATCCGAAATCGTCGATTTCCGGTCCATGGCGGTGGTCGGGCAGGGGGATGCCTCCGAACGCGCCCTGACCCAGGTCAAGGGCGTCGACGCGGCCTGGCCCCTTCTGGGTCAGGCGGTGCTGGACCCGCCCATGCCGCTGTCGCAGGCCTTGGGGGCGACCCCGCAGGGCTTGCCCGGGGGCGTGATGGCGCCGCTGCTGGCGGACAGGCTGGGGCTGTCGCCGGGCGACGTGTTCCGCCTTGGCACGCAGGATTTCGTGCTGACCGCGCGGCTGGTCAGCGAACCCGATGCGGGCGCGGCCAGCTTCGGCTTCGGCCCCCGCACCCTGGTCCTGCGCGAGGCGCTGGCCGACAGCGACCTGTTGGGCGCAGGCACGCTGTATGACAGCAACTATCGGTTGGCGCTGCCGCAGGGGACCGATCTGGACGCGGTGCGGGCCGACTGGCGCGCGGCCTTCCCCGACAGCGGCGCGCGCTGGCGCGACAGCCGCCGCGGCGCGCCGGGCATCGACAGTTTCGTGGACCGCATCGGCGCGTTCCTGGTGCTGGTCGGGCTGACCGGGCTGGCCGTGGGCGGCGTCGGCGTGTCAGCCGCGGTGCGCGCCCATCTGGCGCGCAAGACCCATACCATCGCCGTGCTCAAGACCTTCGGCGCGTCGGGACGCACGATCTTTCAGGTCTATCTGCTGCAGATCGGGGCGGTGACCGCGATCGGCGTGGCGGCGGGGCTGATCCTGGGGGCGCTGGTGCCGCTGGCGCTGGCGCCGCTGCTGACGGCGCGCCTGCCGGTGCCGGCGGTCTTCGGCGTCTATCCGGGACCCCTGGCGCAGGCGGCGGTCTATGGCGTGCTGACTGCGTTCATCTTTGCGCTCTGGCCCTTGGCGCGGACGCGGCGCATTCGGGCGGCGACCTTGTTCCGCGACGCGGACGCATCCGGGGGCGGCTGGCCCGAACGGCGCTATCTGGTGATGATCGTCGCGGCGCTGATCGCGCTGGTGGGGGCTGCCGCACTGTTTTCGGGGCTGTGGCGGCTGACGCTTGGCATGGCGGGGGGCGTCCTGGCGGCCTTTGTCGTGCTGGCCGGGGCGGCGGCGCTGGTCCGGCGCGCGGCGGGGGCGGGGGCGCGCCTGGCACGGCGCAGACCTGCACTGCGGCTGGCGCTGGCGGCCATCGGCGGACCCCGCAGCGAGGCGCTGTCGGTGATCCTGTCCCTGGGCCTGGGCCTGACGGTGCTGGCGGCGGTGGGGCAGGTGTCGTCGAACCTGCGCCAGGCCATCGCGACGGAACTGCCCGAACGCGCGCCCAGCTATTTCTTCCTGGACATCCAGCCCGACCAACTGGACCCGTTCCTGACCCGGCTGCGGGACGATCCGCTGGTGGGCGACGTGCAGACCGCGCCGATGCTGCGCGGCATCGTCACGCAGCTGAACGGCCGCCCCGCGCGCGAGGTCGCGGGCGATCACTGGGTGCTGCGCGGCGACCGGGGCATCACCTATGCCGCGACCCCGCCGCCGGGCACCCAGATCACCCGCGGCGACTGGTGGCCCCAGGATTACGCCGGCCCCCCGCTGGTCAGCCTGTCCGAGGAGATCGCGACCGAGATCGGCCTGGACCTGGGCGACACCGTCACCGTCAACATCCTGGGCCGCGACATCACCGCGACCATCGCCAACCTGCGGGTGGTCGATTTCAGCGACGCGGGCATCGGCTTCGTCATGGCGCTGAACCCCGGCGCGCTGGCGGGCGCGCCGCACACCCACATCGCCACCGTCTATGCCGATCCGGCGGCCGAGGCGCAGATCCTGCGCGATCTGGGCAACCGCTTTCCCAACATCACCGCCGTCCCCGTGGCCGAGGCGATCGACCGCGCCTCCGACGCCCTGGCGGGGATTGCGGCGGCGGTGGCCTGGGCGGCGGGGGCCACGCTGGTCACCGGCTTCGTCGTGCTGATCGGGGCTGCGGCGGCGGGCGAACGCGCCCGCGTCTATGAGGCCGCGATCCTGAAGACGCTTGGCGCGTCGCGCGCGCTGATCCTGGGCAGCTTCGCGCTGCGCCAGGCGCTGATGGGGGCGGCGGCGGGGCTGGTCGCGCTGTTGGGCGGGGGCCTTACGGGCTGGGCTGTCAGCCGCTTGGTGATGGACGTGCCCTATCGGTTCGACATGGGCTCGGCGCTGCCCATCGTGGCGGGCGGCATCGCCGCGACCGTCGTGGCAGGGTTGGCCTTTGCGTGGCGCCCGCTGGCCGCGCGGCCCGCACAGGTTCTGCGGGCGCAGGACTAGGGGTCGACGGGACCGGGCAGGGGGGCCGCGGGCTGGGACACGTCGCGCTGCCATTCCCGCCAGATCGACATCAGCAGCGCCATCAGCACCGGCCCGACGAACAGGCCCACCAGGCCCATCGTCTTGATCCCGCCGATCAGCCCGAAGAACGTGGCCAGGAACGGCAGCTTGACCGGGCCGCCGATCAGCACGGGGCGGATGGTCTTGTCCACGATGAACAGCTCGACCGTGCCCCACAGGAACAGCGCGGCGCCCGCGACCGGCGTTCCGCTGAACACCAGATAGGCCGAGATCAGCGTGAAGGACAGCGGCGCGCCGCCCGGGATCAGCGCCATGAACCCGGTCACGACCCCGAAGAACACCGGCGAAGGCACCCCCGCCAGCCAATAGGCCGTGCCCAGGATCACCCCCTCGCCGATGGCGATCAGGGTCATGCCGGTGACGGTCGCGCTGATCGTGGCGGGGACCACGCGCGACATGTGCGACCAGCGGCCGGGCAGGATGCGCGCGCCCACGCGGTCCAGCTGCGCCACGATGCGTTCGCCGTCGCGATAGAACACGAACAGCGCGATCAACGTGAACAGCAGGTTCAGCATGAAGTGGAACGCGGTCGATCCCGCGGTCAGGATGCCGCGATAGACGGAATAGATGTTCGACCCGGTGACCGCCTGAACCAGCTGGCTGATCGCGCCGGGCTGACCGATATAGGTGCGCCATTGCTGGTCCAGCCAAGCCCCCACGCGGGGGATGTCGGCGATCCAGGGGGGCGTGGCCTCGCCCATGGCGTTCACGTTGCCCGCCCACAGGATCCAGACGCGCAGTTCGGCCGCCGCATAGGTCAGCGCCATCAGCAGCGGCACCACCAGGATGCACAGGATCGCCAGCACCAGCAGCGTCGCGGCCAGCGTCGGCCCGCTGCGCTGTGCCAGGCGCTCGCGGATGCGCCAGCTGGCCACGCAGATGATCGTCGCGGCCAGGACCGGGATCAGGAAGCCGTGGAAGAAATAGATCGACGCCGCAAGGATCCCCAGCAGCAGCCAGCGCGCGGCCGACAGGTCGGTGACCAGCGGGCGCGGCGCCGGACGGGGAACGGCGTTGCGGTCGGCCCCTGGGGTCATTCGCGCGTCTCCGGGTGGTCGTCGCCAGGGGCGGGGGGCAGCGTGCCCTCGGCCCGGTCGCGGTGCAGGGCGGCGCGGCCCAGCAGCATCAGCGTGACGGGAACCGTCGTCATGATGCCCAGACCCACCATCAGCTCATGCAGGATCGGGCGCCCCTGCTGAAAGCTGGCCAGCAGCGCCGACCCCAGGATCACCCCGCCCGTCCCCCAGCTGGAGGCCAGCGTCGGCGCATGCAGCCGGTCATAGAAGCTGTTCATCCGCAAGAACCCCCAGGCCCCGATCAGCGTCAGCGTCGCACCCAGCATCACCAGCCCCGCCACCGGAATGGCCAGCCACAGGGGGATGTCGTCAAGCGGGCTCATTCGATCACCTCTCCGCGGAACAGGAACTTGGCTAGCGCGATGGAGGCCACGAACCCCATCACCGCGATGACCATCGCGGCCTCGAACAGGTACAGTGAGCCAAGACGCATCCCGGTGACCAGGAACAGCAGCATCACCGCGATATACAGCGTGTCAAGGGCCAGCACCCGGTCCTGGGCGCGGGGACCGCGCAGGATGCGCAGGCCCGCCAGGCAGCCCGCCAGGGCCAGGACCACCTGGGCGTAGCCGATGGCAAAGGTCAGGATCGTGCCGCTCATTCGAAGATCTCCTGCAGCATGGGTTCATACACGTCGCGGATGACATGCAGGTAATGGTCGGTCTCGGCGCCGTCGAAGACATGCAGAACAAGCGTCTGGCGGTCGTGGGAATATTCGATCCAGGCGGTGCCGGGCGTGGCGGTCAGGATGATCGACAGCACCGCCAGCCCGGTCGGGCTGCGCAGCTGCAGCGGCACCTCGAGGAAGGCCGAGCGGCGGCCCGACCGCCCCTCGGTCAGGATCAGCCGCGCCACGCGGATGTTCGACCGGACGATGTCGCCGAACAGCGTGGCGATCAGCCGCGGCACCACGCGCCAGTTGCGCGGCGTGGCCCGTTCGGGGTGCAGCGACGACATCGCCCAGCCCGCCAGCAGCGCCAGCGCGCCCCCCAGCAGCAGGTGACCAAGCGAGAACCGCGTCATCACCATCCACAGCAGCGTCAGCAGGCCCGACTGGACGGGATAGGGGACAAGCCGGGTCATCATGGAACATCCTCTGGGGTGGGCGGCTGCGCGTCGTCGGCACGGGGCGCGGTCAGCACGCCCTGGGCATAGCGCGACGTCTGGTGCAGCGCCTGCGCGGTGCGGTCGGTATAGCGCAGCACGGCCTCGGATTCGATGCTGATCACGGCCAGGACGGCGATCAGGGCCATGATCGGGGCGATCTCGATCGCCATGACGGGGGAATCGCGGTCGTCATTGGCCCAGAAGGTCTGGATGCCGATCCGCGCCAGCCCGATCAGCGTGGCAAAGCCCGACACCAGCAGCAGCGCGACGAAGGCCCAGCCCAGCCAGGGGCTGGTATCGGCCGTGTCGAAGACGCCCTGGATCATCGTCAGCTTGCCGATGAAGCCGGGCATCGGCGGCAACCCCGCCAGCGCCAGCAGGCACAGCGCAAAGCACGCCGCCAACAGGGCGGGGCCCGCGGCGATGGCGGGGCCG
>NZ_WEKR01000049.1:0-7053 GCF_024105395.1 Paracoccus sp. 08
ACCACATGCTGGGGTTCCGCCCGCTGCCCGTCGATGCCGATGGCGAGACGCTGCAGGCGCTGGCCGCAGCCCTTGACCGCGATCGCCGCGCGCTGCTGGACCGGGCGCCGGTGCTGGCCGACCTGATCGCCCGCGCGCCGGAACTGGGGCGTCCGGGGACACCCGGCCTGATCCTGGCCGCGGGACCGCAGGACGCGCCGACCGGCGCCGCAATATGCGTGGCGCTTGAGGAGGGCGAGCAGTCGCGCGTGCAGGTCTGGTGGGACCGCGCGCGCCTGTCGCAGGCCGCATGGCGCGCCATCGCCAACGTGACCGAGGCCCTGGCCGCGGCCGATCCGTCCCTGCCGCTGGACAAGGCGCCGACCCTGCCGGCCCATGCCATGGCGACCGTGGCCCGCGACGACCGCGATGCGGGCCCGGACGCGCCTGCGACGATCCAGGACGCGTTCGCCGCACAGGTCGCCCGACGCCCCGATGCCGACGCGCTGATTTTTCGCGGAGAGCGGCTGAGCTATGCCCAGCTGGATCAACGCGCGTCCCATCTGGCGCGACAGCTGGCCGCGATGGGTGTTGGCCCCGGCGTGCCCGTGGGCCTCTTCGCCCCGCGCGGGCTGGGACTGGTCGTCGGTGCGCTGGCGATCCTGAAGGCGGGCGGCGCCTATGTGCCGCTGGATCCGGACTATCCGGCCGACCGGCTGCAGCATTACATCGCCGACAGCGGTGCGCCGGTGGTCGTGGCCGACCCGGCGATCCTGTCGCGCCTGCCAGCGCATCAGGCGCGCGTGCTGCCGCTGGACGCCAAGGGACCGGAGGCGGACCCCCGTCCCGCATCGGGCCAGGACCTGGCCTATCTGATCTATACCTCCGGCTCGACCGGGACGCCCAAGGGGGTGATGGTCGAACACCGCAACGTGGTGAACTTCTTCGCCGGCATGGACCGGTCGCTGGATGCCCCCGAACCGGGCACCTGGCTGGCGGTCACCAGCCTGTCCTTCGACATTTCCGTGCTAGAGATCTTCTGGACGCTGACCCGGGGCTGGAAGGTCGTCATCGCAGGCGATCTTCTGGGGGGTGCCACGGCGGAGCCTGCCACCGGCAGCCGCAAGGGCATGCAGATGTCGCTGTACTACTGGGGCAATGACGACGGGGCAGGCCCCAAGAAATACGAACTGCTGCTGGAGGGTGCGAAATTCGCCGACCGACACGGTTTCGTCGCCGTCTGGACGCCCGAGCGGCACTTTCACGCCTTCGGCGGCCCCTATCCGAACCCCTCGGTCACCGGGGCGGCGGTGGCGGCGGTCACGCAGAACATCGCAGTCCGCGCAGGTTCGTGCGTCGGCCCCCTTCACCACCCTGCCCGCATCGCCGAGGAATGGGCGGTCATCGACAACCTGACCAATGGGCGCTGCGGCATCGCCGTGGCCTCCGGCTGGCAGCCGGACGATTTCGTGCTGCGCCCGCAGAACACGCCGCCCGCGAATAAACCTGCGATGCTGCAGACCATCGACCAGGTCCGCCGGCTGTGGCGCGGCGAGGCGGTCGAGTTTCCGCGCGCCGACGGCACCCCCTTTGCCGTCGTGACCCAGCCCCGGCCGGTATCGGCGGAACTGCCCATCTGGGTGACCACCGCGGGCAACCCCGAGACCTGGCGCGAGGCTGGGCGGCTTGGCGCGAACGTGCTGACCCATCTTCTGGGTCAGAGCATGGACGACATCGCCGCCCGCATCCCGGAATATCACGCAGCCTTGCGTGAGGCGGGTCACGATCCGGCGGATTTCACCGTCACGCTGATGCTGCACAGTTATCTGGCCGACACGCGCGAGGCCGCGATGGAGACCGCGCGCGAGCCGATGAAGGAATACCTTCGCGCCGCCGCCGCGCTGGTCAAGCAATATGCCTGGGCCTTCCCGGCCTTCAAGAAGCCCGCGGGCGTCACCGACGCGATGTCGCTGGACCTGTCGAACCTGGACCCGGACGAGATGGAGGGCATCCTCGATTTCGCCTTCCTGCGCTATTTCAATGACAGCGGCCTGTTCGGGACCGTGGACGATGCCGAGGCGCGGATCGCGGCGCTGCGCAAGATCGGCGTGACCGAGATCGCCTGCCTGATCGACTATGGCATCGCCCCGTCGATGGTGCTGGACAGCCTGCGGCATCTGGCGGTGCTGCACGACCGCGTGAACCCGGTCACGACCGAGGTCGCCGATTACGGCATCGCGGCCCAGATCACGCGGCACAAGGTCACGCACCTGCAGGCCACCCCGTCGATGGCGCGCCTGCTGCTGGAGGACGCACCGTCGCGTGCCGCGATGGCGGGGCTGAAGACCATCGCCCTGGGTGGAGAGGCCCTGAGCCAGGGCCTGCTGGCCGATCTGCGACGGAACGGATCTGCGCGCGTCCTGAACATGTACGGCCCGACCGAAACGACGATCTGGTCGGCGGTCGCCGATCTGGGCACGCAGGCCGACGATGTCTGGCTGGGTGACCCCATCGCTGCCACCAGCCTGCACCTGCGCGACCCGCAGGGAGAGGCGGTCGCCGACGGCGTGGCGGGAGAATTGTGGATCGGCGGGGCGGGCGTCACCCGCGGCTACTGGAACCGTCAGGCGCAGACCGATGCGGCGTTTCCGCAGACCGACCAGGGACGTCTGTACCGGACCGGCGATCTGTGCCGTCGCGACAGCACCGGGCGCCTGCGGTTCCTGGGTCGCATCGACCAGCAGGTCAAGCTGCGCGGCTATCGCATCGAGCTGGGAGAGATCGAGACCCGGTTGGCCCGCCTGCCCGGCGTTCGCGACGTGGCGGTCGTCGCCAAGGGCCAGGGTCCGGGCGATCGGCAACTGATCGGCTATGCCACCGGGGAAGGGCTGGACGGAGCGGCGCTGCGCGCGGCGTTGTCGCGCGAGCTGCCGGATTTCATGGTGCCGCTGCAGATCCATGTCCTGCCGGAAATGCCGCTGACCCCCAACCGTAAGATCGACCGCAAGGCGCTGGCGGCGGCCGATGCCGCGCCGCCCACGGCCCGGGTCGCACCGCCGGCACCACCGCCCGTTGCGGCCGCCGCGCCGGTCCCCGCCCCGGCGCCCGAGGTCAACGACCTGCAATCGCGGATCGGCCAGATCATGGCCCGCATCCTGGGCCTGCCCGAGGTTCGCGCGGATGACAACTTCTTCCAGCTTGGTGGGCACTCGCTGCTGGCGGTGCAGTTGCACCGGACGATCCGGGACGAGCTGGCAGTAACGCGCAGTTCGATCACGGACATCTTTCGGTTCCCGGTGCTGCGTGATCTGGCCGCGCATCTGGGCGGAACACGGGCCACGCCCGCGACCCCTGCACCGGTGGCCGCTGCCCCCTCGCCCACGCCGGATGCGGTCCAGCACGCCGCCGCGGGCGACATGATGGCCGCGCGCCGCGCTCTGCGCGCACGCATGCGACCCACGGGCCAAAACTGACGCGGCATATGTCGGCCGGGGAACCGGCCGACGACCTACTTGTATTCGATCAGCGCGCCTCGGCGGTTGCGCAGCCGGTTCAGGTGGAACTGGGCCACGCCAATGGCCTCGGGGAACTTACCCATCAGGGTATAGACCGCCCGCTTGCGTCCCAAGCGCCGCGACAGGCGTATCGCCTGCAACGGATAGACCAGCAGCAGCGCCAGCAACACCGGATGCACCAGCAGCGCGCCAAGAACCGCCACCACCGGCAGGATCAGGCCCCAGATCAGGGCGCGCCGGGTCTCGGCGGTCCAGTGTCGTTCGGGGGGGGCGCCATGCAGGGCCGCACCTTCGGCAAAGGCATGCCCCGCGCGCTTGCTGCGCCGCCACCATTGCCCGAACCGCGTGATGTCCGCGTCATGCAGCGTCATTTCCACGGGCAGCCGGCGAATGCGCCACCCGGCCGCCCGCAGGCGGACGCACATCTCGGGCTCCTCTCCGGCAATCAGCGATTCGCGGAAACCCCCGACGGCGGCGATCGCATGATGGCGAATCAGCATGTCGCCGCCCACGGCGCGGGCGTCGCCGACCGGCGTGTCCCATTCCAGATCGCACAGCCAGTTATAGACCGATCGTTCGGGATAAAGCTCCCTGCGCCGTCCGGCGACAACCGCCAGTTGGGGATCTGCCTGCAGGGCCCGGACGGCGGCAGGCAGCCATTCCGGCTGCAGCATGCAATCGCCGTCGATGAACTGGACGAATTCGGTCGGGTCGGCGGCAATGGCTTTCAACCCTGCATTGCGGGCCCGCGCCGCGGTGAATGGCAGGCCCATATCCAGATGCACGACCTGAACGCCCATCGCCTGCGCAAAATCCGCGCTGCCATCGGTCGATCCCGAATCGACATAGACAATTCGGGACAGCTGCTGCGACAAGGCGCGCAGACAGGCCTGAAGGCGCGCCCCCTCGTTCCGTCCGATGACGATCGCGGTGACGGGATAGTGCGGAAGGGAGCTGTCGGAATGTGCGGACAAGTCGATCTGCTTCATGCAATGTGCCCGATGATATGATACGAAACGGCGTCGAGACGGAAGAAAGAATTTGAGAATGGACGGTACCAGCGCCCGCAGGCACGACCATCTGAAGGCATGGTCGGCATTGCCCCAGATCGAGATGCCGCAAAAGGCCGCACTTCGTGCATTGATCGCGGACGATCACGGGTCGGAACGCAGCAGGTCCTACGACCTGCTGCGGACGCGGATGCTGCCCGAGGTGACCGAACGCGGCTGGACGCGCATCGGCGTCAGTCAGGCCAGTCCGGGCCCGGCATCGTCGCTGACCGCGCTGAACCTGGCCTTGTCCGAGGCACGCCGACCGGACCGCCACGTCCTGTTGATTGATCTGGACATCGCGCATCAACCGGTGCTGGCCCGGTTCGGCCAAGCCGGGGCGCCCGCCGGTCCGCTGTTTCGCGCCTGCACGGTGACGCCGCGGCTTGCCTTTGCCACCGTGCAGGCCGCGCCCGACCTGGCCGCGATCACGCTGCTGTCGCCGCAGTTCCAGCAGGCTCTGTCCGAGATGATCATGGGGATGGCCGCGGATGTCACCATCCTGCACCTGCCCCCTTGCCTGTCCGACGATGCCGGTCTGGCGGCGCTGCCGCTGGTCGACACGGTCTTGCTGACGATCGACGGACGCCGCGACACGGCGGCGGATCTGCGCCGCTGCGAGGCGCATGTCACCCGTCATTGCCCCGTGCTGGGGCTGTTTCTTCATAACGCCGAGGCTTGAATGGGACCGATTGTCGGAATACGCGAATTCATCGGGATGCTGTCGCGCCGGGGACCGGTGATGGCCGCGGTTTTGGTCGTCAGCGTGCTGATCGCGCTGGCGCAGGCTCTGGCGCTGCCCCGGGCGTTTGAATCGATTGCAATTCTGCAGGTGCAGCCGACCGTCCTGACCGGCGGCGTCGATAGCGGCGACACCGCCACCCGCCTGCGCACCATCGAACAGCGGATCATGGCCCGCAACAACGTGCTGGACATGATCGACCGTTTCAACCTCTACGACGACACGCCGCTGAGCGAGGATGAAAAGGTCGCGCAGTTCCGCCAGGATGTGCGCATCAACTTTGTCGCGGGCGTCACCGCCTCTGCCGGCGCGATGGAGGAGGTGTCCGCCATCCAGGTGACGGCGCAGACCGGCACCGCCGCCGGTTCCGCCAATCTGGCCAATGACATCGTCGACCAGATCCAGACCGGCAACCTGAGAGAGCGCGACCAGCGATTGAGCGAGCTGATCGGCACGCTGGAGACGCAGGACCGCCGCGCGCTTGAGGCAATTGCCGCGGTCGAGGCCGACCTTGCCGCCTTCCGCACGGAAAACACCCCCCGGATGCCTGAGAACCTGGAATTTCTGGCTGCAGAGCAGACGCGTCTGGAGGGCCAGCGCACAGAACTGATCCGCTCCTTGCAGGCGCTGGAGCGCGAGCGTCTTGCGCTGGAGGTGGGGACATCCGAACTGGGCCGGCAGGAGCCGCTCGCCCAGCAGCTACGCATCCTGGAGGTCGATCTGGCCCAGGCCAGGCGCACCCTAGCCGCAAACCACCCCGAGGTGCAGCGCCTGGAGGCGCAGATCGACGCCCTGCGCGAAGGCGACGGGCAGCAAATATCGGTCGGTCAAAGCCGCCAGATCGACCTGATCCGGCAGCAGGAGGAATCGCTGCAGTTGGAACTTGAGGCGATCGATCGACGCCTCCCGATGATCGCGGCGAATGTCGCCGGCATTCCGGAAGTGGCGGAGACGATCGCGGACTATACCCGCCGGCTTGCGGCGCTGGAGGTGCCCCGCATGGCGATCGCTGAACGCTTGTCCCAAGCGCGTCTGGACCAGAGCCTTGTGACCAGCGACTATGGCCAACAAATGATCCTGTTGGAAAGCGCGACCGAGGCGGAGTTTCCGCTCACCTCAGGTCGCAGGCGCGTTGCGGTGCTGGGTATCGCTCTTGGTCTGGGTCTAGCTTTGCTGTCTGGCTTTCTCTTAGAGGCGCGGCGCCCTGTTTTGCGTACCCAGGCCCTCGTGACGAAATATCTAGGCGTGGCTCCGATCGCCTCAATCCCGTTCCGACCGACGGCGCGCGAACAGGTGGTTCAACGGACGCAGAATGCCTTCAGCGTCATCATCCTGATTGCCGGCATCGGTATGGGGGTCGCTCTGGTCATGAACAGTTAATTTGGCGCTGACCACGGAGCATCAATTGCAGAATCGATCTCGTCACGGTCGAGTGTAGCAATTAATTCAGCGATATTTAATAACCACTATGCTGGTCTTCCCCCGACCCGCGATCTCGGCGGCTGGATCATAGTGTCATGACCCATTAATCGGGTTTCGACCCCCTTGCCGGCGTGTTTCACGCTCCCGAACTGATGGGGGCATGCTGAGCAATCTTTTTTGGCTGAGTGACGAGCAGATGGCGCGGCTGCGGCCGTTCTTTCCAAAGAGCCATGGCCGCCCACGGGTCGATGATCGGCGGGTCTTGAGCGGGATAATCTTCATCAATCGTAATGGCTTGCGTTGGTCCGATGCGCCGCCAGAGTGTGGTCCACCGAAGACCCTCTAC
>NZ_WEKR01000050.1:0-6768 GCF_024105395.1 Paracoccus sp. 08
GGCGGGGGTGAAAGAAGGAAAGAGTGGCGGGGGKGAAAGAAGGAAAGAGTGGCAAGAAATGGAAGTGTAATTTTTTACACCCCCGCCACCGCCACGCCGCATCTGACATCCCGCCGGAAAACGCCCCAATCGCTCGATCCCTGTGGTCTCGCTCATGGGGATTTTTCCGGCTCCGCTCTGTTCCAAAACCCCGACCGACATCGCCAGCCATAAGGCAGGGGAGGGTGGGGTTTTGGCCGTCCGCCAGGACGGCTCTGGCAAGGGGCGCAGCGCCCGCGCAGATCGCCGGCCCAACGGGTTGCAGGATCGGAGGGCTGGGAAGGTTCAGGAAGGGGCGCAGCGCCCGCCTGACGGACGTATTTGCATAGCAAATACATAAGTGCGCCCTCCCTTGCATCGAGGGGGCCGCTACGCCTATGCTGACGCATGGCGATCTATCACCTCAAGCATGCCAGCGTTGGCCGATCGACCCATGCCGCAGGAACGGCAGGGGCGCATGTGAGCTACATCACGCGCACCGGGGCCTGCCGCGAAGTGATCGGCTCCGACATGCCCGTTCCCGCCGCTGGTGAGCGCGGTGGCGAAGCGCGGGCATGGCTGGACCGGCAAGAGGAAGCGGATCGCAAGAACGCCCGCGTCATCGACAAGGTGACCATCGCCCTGCCGCGCGAACTGAACGCCGTGCAGCGGGTCGAGCTGGTCCGCGCCTTCGCCGCCGAAGTGACCCAAGGCCGGGTGGCGTGGCTGGCCGCTGTCCACGATCAGGGCAAGGATGCCGACAATCCCCACGCCCATGTCGTGCTGCGCGACCGCGACCTGCAGACGGGCAAGATGGCCCTGCGCATGTCTCAGTCCGGATCGACCGAAATGCTGAGGGGGACGTGGGAGCGGGTGTGCAACGCCGCCCTGGAACGCGCCGGGATGGACGAGCGGATTGATCGGCGCACCCTCGAAGCCCAGGGCATCGAACGGATACCAACAAAGCACATTGGTCCGCAGGCCCGCCAGATCGAGGCCAGAGAGCCGCAGGGCAGCTGGAAGATCGCGGCGCTGACCGAAGAACGCGCGGCCGCCCACATACGCTTGCGCCCTGTCGTGGAGCGGGCCGCAGGGTTTCTGGCACGGGCCGGGACTCTGGCGAAAAACCTCTTTGGGCGAAACAGCGAGCGCCGCACGGACAGACAGCAACCGGCTGCTGCCGCCGCGATCCCCTTCCAGAAAGGCCCGGAACCGCAGGCAGCCGCAGACGGACGGACGCCGGAGGGTTTGAAGCAGATCAGGGCGCTGGCGGGCAGGACCCTCGACATGCTCGACGGCATCAACGCCCTGCCAGACCGTCAGGACAGGCCGAGAGACCGGGTGCGGGATGCCGTAGAAGCCCCTGAGAGGCCCGTGGAGACCCCAAAGGCCGCCGAGGCACCCTCAGGGGCCCGCGCGATTATAGAGGCCGCTCAGAGGGCCAGAGAGGCCGCTCAGAGGGAAAGGGACGCGAGGGAGGCCACCGCGGGGCCGGAAAGGCCGGTGCAGGATCCCTTTGCCAGGTACAGGGCGCAAAGCCGGGATGATTATCTGCTGACCAAAAGCGCCGAGGAGTATCAGGAGGTGATCCACCTTCTGAAAACGAACACCACGGACGCGCAGTATGACCGGTTCCGGCGCGGCGATCTGAGCGCCATTGGCCACATCACCAGCGAGCCCGTGTTCTCACGCCAGCTCTTGATGCTTGCCGAGCTGGACAACCGCAGCACCGGTTTCCGGATGGGGCACGATCTGGAATGCCTGATGTCGGACAACCGGGACTTTCTGGCAAAGACCTTCGAGACCGACCGCGACCGGGGCTACGAGCACGAGCGGTAGCCCCTTCCTGTTCTCAGCCCTGTCTTGAACCTCGCCGCACGCAGCGCCGGAGGCGCATGGTTTATGAGAGTCAGAACGTCTCCGAACGCGCCAAAATCACTCTTCAAGCCTACTGAAAAACGGGCGCAGCCCTTCTTGTTCTCTTAGTTCTATAGTTCAGGCGGAAATATCCTTTTATTTTCATATGCTTGCGTGTCTATCGGCAACATATGGGGACTGGAAGGCAACATATGGGGACTGGAAGGCAACATATGGGGACGTATTCGCTCATTGACAGGCAACATTTAAGTGAACTTAAATGTTGCCATGAAAAAGACTACGCAAATCGCGGCTGACCGCGCTCACGACGAGACCAAAACTGTGCTGCCTGCCGAGGTGGCACGGGGGATCTACATCGAGAATCCGCCGGGGGCTGAAGCTCTCAAGCTGATGCACCTGCTGATCGGCAAAGCGGGTGGGCGAATGGCTGAGGATGTGCGCCACGAACTGCGGCTGGCCGACATCAAGAAAATTGACGGAATGCGCAATCACAGCCGCGCTACCCTGCGCAAGCTGTTCATCGAACTGGCCGGGGCGGTGATCGTGTTCGACGACACCGAGGCCCAATGCGAGATCATCGGTGGATTTCTAGATAGGGCGAAGCTGGATTACCGTCATGAGGTCAGCGACGATCTGCTAGTGGCGTGGTGGTTCGGCGGCGCATTCCGCGAGATGGCTGAAATTTCATGCCATTGGGCAATCATGGATCGGCAAACTGTATTTGCCTTGTCATCCAAGTATTCAATTCTGCTATTCCAGCACGTCGCCAGCCTTGTGAACCTCAATCACATCGCCAGCAAAACCTTCAGTGTGGGCGAGCTGCGGGCCGTGTTAGGAGTACAGGATGGAAAACTGGATCGGTTCTCGAACCTGAACCAGCGCGTTCTCCAGCCAGCCATTGCCGAGATTAATCAGACTTCGCGCCTGATGCTGACGGCCACGCCTCGCAAGGTAGGGCGCACGGTGGCCAGCGTCACGATTGCTTGGGAAGAAAAGTCACAAGACGGCAAACAAACTGCCAAACGCGAATTGGACAACTCCAAGGTGGGCCGGAAGGCAAGGCGCGATGGCACGGCAGAATCCCCGGTTCGGGCCTTTCCAGAAACAGGCGGCATCACCTACAGCCCGCACTGGATTGAGGTCAAACGCGCGGCAGGCTGCAACAGGGATAACAGCCTCATTGCCGCCGATTTTCGCCGTTTTTGCGATGCCAAGGAAATCAGGCTCGATGCCCACAACATCGAAGAGCTGTTCAGCAGCTTCTGTGCCAAAGTGGGGCGCAGTTGACGCAGAGCGGAACCCCTATGGCACTCTCTCTTTCACAGGCAGCAAAAGCCGCCGGAAAAAGCAAATCTACAATCAATAGGGCCATCAAGTCCGGTAAAATAAGCGCCACGCGCCATGATGACGGAAGCTACACCATCGACGCCTCCGAACTGTCCAGGGCGTTCCGGATTGGAACCCCTGGGGGTTCCGAATGGATCAGTGCGGCACCCCAAACGGAACCGGTTGGAACCGCAGTGCTGGAGGCTGAGAATGCCGCACTGCGGGCGGCACTGGACCGAGAGCGTGAAATCACGAACGATCTGATGGCAGACCGCGACGCCTGGAAGCAGCAAGCCACGGCGCTTCTTGCGGCACCACCAAAGCGCCGGAGTTGGTGGCCGTGGTCTCGATCATAACCCTCTGCGAACGTCTGCTTGGAGCCCAAAGCAGACGCCTAGATTGGTGTGATGCTGCAGCACAGCCCGCCGGTTGACACAAACAAAATCAGTCTAGCAAAACTATACAAACATGATAGTATAGTTAAGTGTTAGCCAAGGTGCATTGAAAATGACTGTATCCCCCCGCAACCGTTGGGCGGTTCTGGTGACTGTGGCGGCTGGTCTGCTGCTGATCACGCTGGACAACTCCATCCTCTATACCGCCCTGCCGACCCTGACCCGGGAACTGGGCGCGAGCCAGACCCAGGGTCTGTGGATCATCAACGCCTATCCTCTTGTCATGGCGGGGTTGCTTCTTGGGGCGGGCACGCTCGGTGACCGCGTCGGGCATCGTCTAATGTTTCTGATCGGGCTGGTCCTGTTCGGCATCGCCTCGCTGGTCGCGGCATTCGCGCCAACGGCCAATGTCCTCATCGCGGCCCGGGCCTTCCTTGCGGTCGGTGCCGCCGCAATGATGCCCGCCACGCTTGCCCTACTGCGGGTCAGCTTCACCGATGAGAAAGAGCGCAATTTCGCCATCGCGATCTGGGGCTCGATCTCGGTGATCGGCGTCGCACTCGGGCCAATCATCTCGGGCTTCCTGCTGTCCCATTTCTGGTGGGGATCGGTGTTCCTGGTGAACGTGCCGGTGGTGGCTCTCGCGTTCATCTCGACGCTGATTGTGGCACCGAGGGTTGCTCCCGACAGGTCGCGGCACTGGGATTTCGTCTCATCCGTGCTGGCGTTGGTTTCCCTAGCGGCGCTGGTGATCGCCATCAAGGAAACCGCTCATGCCGGGCAATCCTGGGCAGTCCCCGCCGCCGCAGCAGCCATCGGCCTGATCTCAACGCTCCTGTTCACGCGTCGGCAATCCCGGCTGGCGGACCCGCTCCTGAACTTTGCCTTGTTTCGCAACCCGGCCTTCCTTGCGGGCACTCTGGCTGCGGCCTTTGCCATGTTCGCCTTCGCCGGGCTACAACTGGCAACCACGCAGCGCTTCCAGCTGGTCGCCGGCTTCACGCCCATGCAGGCGGGCATCCTTGTTTCGTTGGCAGCCATCGGGTCGCTGCCGACCGCAATGCTTGGTGGTGCCTTCCTGCACCGGATCGGGCTGCGCATCCTAATCGCGGGCGGGCTGGCGGTAGCGACGGTCGGTGTCCTGATCGCAACCTTGGGGATCAGCCACGGCATCGGTTGGCTGATCGCCGGATCGGTGCTTGCGGGTGCTGGGGTCGGGGCGGCCATGTCGGTGGCCTCCACTGCCATCGTCGGCAATGCGCCGGTGAAAAACGCCGGGATGGCAGCCTCGGTCGAGGAGGTTTCCTTTGAGTTCGGCAGTCTGATTGCCGTTGCCCTTTTGGGCAGCCTGATGGCGGCGGTCTATTCTCTGGGCGTTGTTTTGCCTGGGGGCATCGCTGCGGCGGCGCGCGACAGCCTGCCCAATGCTTTGTCGATTGCCGATGAGATGGGCGCCGATGGCATTGCGCTAAAACAGGCCGCGTCAACGGCGTTTGACCGCGCTTTCCTGATGGTGATGTATGTCGTCGCGGGTGTCATTGCGCTTGGTGCGCTGTTCACCGGCGTATTACTGCGGTCCTATGGACCGGGTTCGCAGTCTTCGCACTATCCGCATTGAGGAGATCACGATGAGAGAGAGCAACCGTGACAAGATCCTCGATGGGGTGGTGCGGCTGATCGAGCGGGATGGGGTCACAGCGGTCACCTTCGACGCTGTGGCTGCAGAAACCGGCATAACCCGGGGAGGGATCATCTATCACTTCTCCTCCCGTGATGAGCTAATCCTAGCCACGCACCAGCACCTTGCCCGGCAATGGGAGGCGCAACTGCTCAGTCTTACACCGGACCCGGACCTGCCCGCCGACCGCTACAAAGCCTATGTGCAAAGCTGCAGCCGGGATGCCACCCGGGCCGAGCTGCTGATGATGCTGGAAAGCGCCGGGGATGAACGGTTGGCTCAGGTGTGGTCAGAAGTGATGGATCATTGGGCACCACCGGCTCCGCAGGTGGATGATCCTGTGGGCCGAGCAAACTTCTTGGCGCGGATTGCAGCTGACGGGCTTTGGGCTCACCGGGCCATGGGCGGACGACCGCTGTCGCCGGAGGTCAAGGCGATGGTGACCGACTCGCTGCTGAGAATGATGGAATAGTGGTCGACGCCAACGCGACCGTCCGCTTTGTCCCGCTTACCCGCCATTCGCTTCGAGATTTCTCCGTGGAATCCAACCGGCAGAACCGTCCTGCAATCGGCAGAACACCCAGCCATGTGTTTCCTTCTCGCCCCTGACGCTTTGGCCTGCCTGGCAGGTAAGTTCAGCAGCGGTATAATCTTCGATTGCGACGCAGCCGGCGTTTGTTTTGCTGACGATGGTATCCGGTATCCAGCCTTCTAAGCCGCCTGCCGATCTGGCCCAGAGCCAGATGTGACCATCCCAATTGTTCTGACGGCCTGTGAGAGAAAGCACCTCTCCGGCCTTCAGGCGTATTGGATCTGCGTAAGTGGCCTGCCAGTCCTCTGTCACCTTGAAATTCATGCCGTCTCCAGGTCGAGAAATCCGGGACGAGTGTAACCTGGGAATGTCCACTTCGTCCCTCCACAAGCTGCCCCCCGGTTCAACCCTCGGCAGCGTCCCCGTCGATATTCGGTTTTATGCGGCAGAAAACCCCGGTGCGAAGGATCGCGCCGGAGTTGTCATGAGGGGACCCGTTTCCGGGACCGCACGGGCTGCCAACCCCGTCATATAACCCACGCGGCCCTGCCCCGATGATGCGGTCCAGTCCCTCATCATCGGAGATCCACGATGTTCGACCACCTTGATCTAATCCGCGCCCTGCTGGGCATCCTGCGCGAACTGCTTGGTATGCTCCGCGACAGGCGGCGGGGGTGAAAGAAGGAAAGAGTGGCGGGGGTGAAAGAAGGAAAGAGTGGCGGGGGTGAAAGAAGGAAAGAGTGGCAAGAAATGGAAGTGTAATTTTTTACMCCCCCGCCACCGCCACGCCGCATCTGACATCCCGCCGGAAAACGCCCCAATCGCTCGATCCCTGTGGTCTCGCTCATGGGGATTTTTCCGGCTCCGCTCTGTTCCAAAACCCCGACCGACATCGCCAGCCATAAGGCAGGGGAGGGTGGGGTTTTGGCCGTCCGCCAGGA
>NZ_WEKR01000051.1:0-11573 GCF_024105395.1 Paracoccus sp. 08
CGTCTGTGACCGATCCGTCCTGCTGGTCCTTGCGCGACCGACCCGAAGGCTGACGAAGAAGTCAGGCCAGGCGCCGATCCGCGACCGTCACCAATGCGGGCACCGCGTTGCGGTGACAGTTTCTTTTTTGGCCCCTTACGGGGCTGTGCGCTCCCTCCCCTCAGGCATCAAAAGAAGTCCGAAGGGGGTGCTTTGGTCAAGCTATTTAATTGCCGAAAACGGCAATAAATAAGTGGGAAAGCGTTGTTAAACATAGTAAAAAGGAGGTGCGGAAGGGGCGCAGAAAGCGCACCACGCCAACCACCACAAGGAACGCCAAATGGCACTTTTTGAAATTATCACCATGACCGACGACAGCGGCATGAGCCGCGTTGTGACCGATGACCTTGCCGCATGGGTCGATGACATGGGCACCGAAATCACCGGGACCGAGACCCGCACGAGCCTGCGCGCCGAGTTGCAGGGCCAGCCCAAGATTGCCGGTTTCCTTGGCCCCTTCTGGGGCGGCCTGTCCCAGACCGGCGATGCCATCATCCGCTATGAGGATGAAGGCACCTATTCGGCCCTGAGCCAGTAAGGGAGCCGAAGATGACCCGTTTTTCTGTCGTGCAGATCGACATGCACCCCGCCCCCTATGTCGCAGCGACGGGCAGCGCCCGGAGTGCCCAAATCCTGGCCCGCCTTGTGCGGGAGCGTTGCCCCGGAAACGCGTTTGGCATCCGCGAAGGCGCGGCCTTTGACGGGTCGAAAAGCAATGGTGTCATCCGCGATTGCGCCCGATCCTTGGAGGTTCAGCGGATCGCAGCGGAAGAACTGTTTGCGGAAGCCGACGAGAATCCCGACCAGCTCGTGAAGTGGCACGTCTATTTCTACGACGCCGGGACCGGGAAATTCCGTTTCACCGTGAACGCCTATCTGGATCACGATTTGCCCGTTCGGGCCAAGTGTGAAGCCGACCCCGAACTGGCCGGGCGCACTGTCGTCTATGGCGATCCGCCCACAATGGAGACGCTTTGCCTGATGCTCGATGCCTTTGCGGCAAAGCAGGAGGCAACGGCATGAGCGGGTTTTCCTTCAACGGTTTTGTGGCGGGGGATACCCCCGCCACCTTTACCGACTTTCGCGTGTCGCCGGTCAGGATGATCCGCGAAGGCACGGATGCGGAAGCCATCGAGGTTTGCAGCCCTGCACGCCGGGCTTTTTGGTCGATCTATGGCAACACCGGCGCAGGCTGGCGGCTTGTCCATGACGGCGAGGCCGACGACGCGGGCCTTGCCCTCGCCGCCTTGTCCCGGAACGCGGCAGCCCGGTTCGAGTATGCCGACCTTGAGACTATCACTGTCGCCGGGACGCTGGCCGATCTTGCCGACCGTCTGGCCGAACGCATCCACGACGAAATCCCCGGATACGACAACCCGGAGGATTTTCGCGGTGACGACTTCGACGCGCACCCGCTGTCCGAGCTGCGCGAGCAAATCCTTGAAGCCATCGAGAGCGAGGCAGCAGCATGAACACCCGCACCACATTCAGCGCCGGCGCACTGGTCGCACCGATGAACATCATGAGCATTTGCGCCGCCCGTGAGGCCGCGCTGACGCAGATGCAGGACGCCATCGGCACCCTGTCGGACGGCTACAGCCGCGCGCTGGACGCGGCCGAGACGGCCAAGGGAGCAACCGCAGGGCATTCCTGCTATCTGCACTACAGCGACAACGAGGCCGTGAAATCGACCCTGTTTTCCGCCTTTGATCCTGTTGCCGTCCTGGCCCGGTATAAGCGCACCCTCGATGCCGCAATCTGGCTGCGGATCGTTGAGGAAAGCCGCCTCAAGGAAATCATGGACCGCACCGAGCGGGACCAGCTGGACAAGCAGATGGGCGCGGATGACATGCCCGAGCCGACGCTTGAGAACATCCGCGCCACCTTGGAACGCCTGACCCTCGATGCCGACCTGATTTTTATGCGGGGCGTGGCCCGCGCCTTTTCCGAACTGGACCCGGCTTTCAAAAGCCACGACGCGTTCAAGATCGGCAAACGCATGATTTTCACATGGGTTTTCGATGATGGCGGCTATTGGTCCTATTCCGGCAGGGGCGAACAGATGCGGCGCACCTTGGCGGACGTCGAGCGGGTGTTTTCGCAACTGTCCGGCCAGCGGAGCTATGGCGACCTTGAGGGCGCGATCAATGCCGCCCGACGCGGCGGATGGGGCGCACGGCAAACCGAGATCGAGACCGAGTATTTCACCGCCCGATGCTTCAAGAACGGCAACCTGCACCTGTGGGTGAAAGACGCGGAGCTGCTGCGGAAGGTCAATCAGGTCCTGGCAAGCTATTACGGCGAAGTGCTGGCCGATGCCGCCGCGTCCGACGAGCAGCCCGCCGACTTCCGCGCGGGCACTGCCGTTGCCAAGGATCTTGCCTTCTACCCGACGCCTGCGGCGACGGTCGAAGAATTGCTTTCTGATCTGACGATCAAGGCGGGCACCCGTGTTCTGGAGCCAAGCGCCGGGATCGGCGCCATCGTTCGGCCCCTCTTGCAGATGGGCGCGACCGTGGACGCTATTGAAATCCACCCTGACCGGGCGGCGGCATTGCGGGGCATGGCCCACCCTGCGCTGAAGGTTCATTGCGCAAATTTCCTGAAGGTCACGCCTGCGCCGGTCTATGACCTGATCCTGATGAACCCGCCGTTTTCGGGCACCCATTTCATGGATCACGTCAAGCACGCGTGGGACTTCCTTGCGCCCGGTGGCGAGCTGCGCGCGATCTTGCCCGCGTCCGCCGAAGTCGGATCGACTGCCAAGCATGAGCGGTTCCGGGCATGGGCCGCACAGCATTCTCCGCGCGGCTATCGGTGCCACCAATGGCGCGACCTGCCGCCCGAGAGCTTCGCCAGCGTGGGCGTCCGCATCAACACCGTGGTGCTGACCCTTCAGAAGTGCTAGGCTCCAGACCCATTGATTTTACGTCCTTTGCGTGATTCAGGCCGCCGTAAGGAGACCTGATCGATGAGCAACCTGTTCTGGCTGACCGAAGCGCAGATGGCGCGCCTTCGCCCCTACTTCCCCAAGAGCCATGGCCGTCCGCGAGTTGATGATCTTCGGGTGCTGAGCGGCATTATCTTCATCAATCGCAACGGCTTGCGATGGTGCGACGCGCCGAGGGAATATGGACCGGCCAAGACCCTCTACAATCGTTGGAAGCGTTGGAGCGATAACGGTGTCTTCGCCCGGATCATGGTGGGCCTGGCCGCCGAGGCAACCGATCCGAAGACGATTATGATCGACGCGACTTATCTGAAGGCGCACCGCACGGCTTGCAGCCTACGTGCGAAAAAGGGGGGCGCGGTCGCCAGATCGGTCGAACGAAAGGCGGCATGAACACAAAGCTGCACGCCGTCACCGATGCTAAAGGAAGACCTATCCGGTTCTTCATGTCGGCTGGACAGGTCAGTGATTATACCGGCGCGGCGGCGCTTCTGGACAGCCTGCCGCAGGCCGACTGGTTTCTGGCAGACCGGGGCTATGACGCCGACTGGCTTCGAAAAGCGTTGCAGGACAGAGGGATAAAAGCCTGCATCCCCGGCAGGACGTCGCGCAAGAAGACCATAAAATACGACAAGCGCCGCTACAAAAGGCGCAATCGCATCGAGATCATGTTCGGTCGTCTGAAGGACTGGAGACGTGTCGCCACACGTTACGACAGGTGCCCGGAGACCTACCTTTCCGCAATCGCATTGGCCGCAACCGTTCTGTTCTGGCTGTGATCAAGAACGAGATGCCGTAACGGGGCCTGCGCTGCGACCTGCCCGTTACCGTTGTCAAACCGAGGGCAATCTGGCGCCATTCCCGTATTGGATCCATCGGGAGGACTGCGGGATGAAGCTGTTTGTCGGACTGGACGTGTCGCTGGAGAAGACCGCGATCTGCGTCATCAGCGAGCATGGGAAGATCGTGAGGGAGGCGCAGGCGGCCAGCGAGCCGGAAGCGCTGGCGCGCTGGATTGAGAACCTGGACGGCACCATCGCCGTCGTCGGTCTCGAAGCCGGTCCGCTGTCGCAATGGCTGCATCGTGGCATGACCGAGGCGGGCCTGAGTGTAGTGCTGATGGAGACCCGTCAGGTGAAGGGTGCTCTGAAGGCGATGCCGATCAAGACGGACCGACGGGATGCCGAAGGCATTGCGCGCCTGCTTCATCTTGGCTGGTTCCGGCCCGTTCATTGCAAATCCGTCTCGGCACAGGAGGTGCGCGCTCTGCTGAGTGCTCGCAAAGCCGTGCAGCAGGGCTTTATCACCTTGGAGCTGTCATTGCGTGGATTGCTGCGGAACTTCGGGCTGAAGGTCGGCGCGATCTCCCGCGGCAGGTTCGAGCACCGCATCCGAGAGCTGACGGCAGACAACCCGATGCTGTTTGCCGCGACGGAGCCGATGCTGCGGGCGCGGGCATCCCTTCGACAGGAGCTTGCAGGACTGGAACGCCGGGTCCGTCAGTTGGCGCAAGACGACCCTGTCTGCCACCGTCTGATGTCGATGCCGGGCGTGGGCGCGGTCGTGGCGCTGACCTATCGTTCCGCAGTTGATGATCCCTCGCGGTTCACATCGTCGAAGAAGGTCGGGCCATGGGTCGGCCTCACGCCTTCACGCAACCAGTCAGGCGAACGCGACATCTCTGGCGGGATCACCAAAGCAGGGGACGTCAACCTGCGGCGGGCGCTGTGCCAGGCGGCAACAGTCATGATGCATCGTGGCCGCTTGACGTGGCTGAGAACATGGGCCCTGCAGGTCGTGCGCCGTCGTGGCGCGAAACGGGCCATGGTCGCCCTTGCCCGGCGCATCAGCGTGATCCTGCACCGAATATGGACTGACGGCACAATCTTCCGATCCGAGATTGAGGTTCCGCATGCAGCCTGATCGGCCAAGCACTCCACCGTTGCCTGCCTGACCGCAGGCCTTCGAGGTCCCCATGGGACGCGGTTCCGATGATGCCGTGGTCAGGACTGTTGCCGAACCACATCGAGCACGCCAACAAGATGGGCACATCGGACCTGCATTGAACCAGCATCATGTTGGCGGCCTATGCGCCGACCACAGACCGAAGCATACACCCAGGTGATCTCAGACGAAGGTGCTGTGCCAGACGTGCGACGATCAGACCAAACTTGAAACCGCTACTTTGCGGACAACGGCGCATGCGTGAAACTGCTTGACTGCGGAATTTAGCGTACATTTCTGGCGCGTCTTCAAGACTGGCCGGGTGGGTGATCACGAAGCTGGGGTCGATCGCGCCCGCGACGATTTTTTCCAACAACGGTCTAGTATAGCGCTGCACGTGGGTTTGGCCGAGCTTGATCGTTAGTCCTTTGTTCATCGCTGCACCGATCGGAAGCTTGTCACCCATCCCGACGTAGACGCCGGGCACGGAGACCGTGCCGCCCTTGCGGCAGCTCATGATCGCCTGCCGCAGGACGTGGACGCGATCAGTGGCGAGCATCATGCTTGCCTTCACCTTGTCCATGACCGCGTCCGCCGCCCCGTGCGCGGCCGCCTCGCAGCCGACAGCATCGATGCAGCTGTCGGGGCCCCGGCCCTTGGTTCGCGCCTGCAGCTCGTCATAGACATCGGTTTCGGCGAAGTTAATCGTCTCAGCGCCACCGGCCTCCGCCATGGCGAGTCGTTCGGGCACCTCGTCGATCGCGATCACGCGGCCGGCGCCCATCATCAGCGCGGAGCGGATGGCGAACTGGCCGACCGGACCGCAGCCCCAGATCGCGACGGTGTCGCCATGCTCGATCTGCGCATTCTCGGCGGCCATGTAGCCGGTCGGGAAGATATCCGATAGGAAGAGGGCCTGCTCATCGGTAACGTTGTCGGGAATCTTGATCGGACCGACATCCGCCATCGGCACGCGGAGATACTCCGCCTGGCCGCCGCAGTAGCCGCCCAGCATGTGGCTGAAGCCGAACAGCCCGGCGGGCGAATGGCCCATCGCCTTGGCGGCCATCTCGGCGTTCGGATTGGTCCGATCGCAGGCCGCAAACAGACCCTTTTTGCAGAACCAGCAATCGCCGCAGCTGATGGTGAACGGCACCACCACCCGGTCCCCGATCTTGAGGTTGGTGACCTCGGACCCGAGCGCCACGACCTCGCCCATGTTCTCGTGGCCGAGGATGTCGCCGGCCTCCATGGTAGGCTGATATCCATCCAGCAGGTGAAGGTCCGACCCGCAGATCGCGCAGGCGGTTACTTTGATGATCGCATCGCGCGGGTGCTTGATCTCGGGATCCGCGACGGTGTCGACTCGGACATCGCCCTTACCGTGCCAGCATAGTGCGCGCATGTCGTTTCCCCATCTAGTCGTTTCCCCATCTAATCGGACGTCCCCGTCGTAAGGACCTCGTCTAAAGCGCTCAACGCCTTGGGCTGCGGCATGGTTCCCGTCTGTCGGATCCGTGAACGAGCAGCCATTTTCGGGCAGCGATCGGCGAGCTCACCCGCGACATCAGGCTCAAACTGTTCGTAAAACGGCCGTTTCGCGGCCCACCCCGACTCTCAAAACCGAGCCCGAGCTGCTAGGACCATCATTCGGTCACAAACTTGGGGATGAGTTAGCTTGGGCTCTGATGATGTGACCGCTCCCCTTTGTGGATCGTTGCAGACCCACCCTGGCACATCAGATGCCGTCGGGGGGCGGTCACATCATCAGAGCCAGGTTAGGTGTTTGATCCCACAGTTTGATGGTGCGATCCTTTCCCAGGAATGGAAGGAAGCATTATGGGCCAGGTTCGTCACGGAAGCGCCACGACCACGTACGCCGTCAGAGCTGCAATACAACGATCGCAAGCTTCGCTCGCGACGTTGAGCCGGGATCTGGGGATCAACCCAAAGACGGTTGCGAAATGGCGCAAGCGCCAAGAACATCGACTATGAAATCTTCAACCTCTATCTCGATAGCAGGGATTACCGGCGGATCTTCCAACGTGAAGCCGAGAAAAATACAGGTATCTTGGCGGATATGCTGAATGAAGCCGCGCAGATACAACCGGATATTCTCAGGAGCTACATCATCGGCGCAGGGTTGCGGTTGAAGATCGCCCCAACCGGAGCTGGCAAAGGCGTCAAATTAAGTAAGCAGAATAGTCGTTACTAAAAGTTTTTTTCTGTATCGTTAGAACAATGCAAAATGAACGGATAATATTATGGACGGTTATTGCCCTTATTGCTTAGGCTCCAGACCCATTGATTTCAGGCGTTTGGCATGATTCAGGCTCCGCAAGGAGACCTGATCGATGAGCAATCTTTACTGGCTGAGCGATGCCCAGATGGAACGCCTGAAGCCGTTCTTTCCCAAGAGTCATGGCAAGCCCCGCGTCGATGATCGCCGCGTTCTCAGCGGCATAATCTTCGTCAACCGCAATGGGTTGCGGTGGTGTGATGCGCCGAAGGAATACGGGCCCGCCAAGACCCTCTACAACCGTTGGAAGCGCTGGAGTGACAACGGGGTCTTCGCCCGGATCATGGTCGGCCTGGCCGCTGAGAGCGCCGAGCACAAGACGATCATGATCGATGCGACCTATCTCAAGGCACACCGCACGGAGTCGAGCCTGTGCGTGAAAAAGGGGGGCGCGCACGCCAGATCGGGCGGACAAAAGGCGGCATGAACACCAAACTGCACGCCGTTGCCGATGCCACGGGGCGGCCGATCGGGTTCTTCATGTCGGCCGGCCAGGTCAGCGACTACACAGGCGCCGCGGCTCTTCTGGGCAGTCTGCCGAAGGCGGGTTGGCTGCTGGCTGACAGGGGCTACGACGCTGATTGGTTCAGAGAAGCGTTGAAAGACAAGGGGATAAAGGTCTGCATCCCCGGTCGAAAGTCCCGCAGGAAGGCCGTCAAATACGACAAGCGGCGCTACAAACGGCGCAACCGCATCGAGATCATGTTCGGCCGTCTGAAGGATTGGCGGCGCGTCGCCACCCGATACGACCGCTGCCCGGAAACCTTCTTCTCCGCGATCATGCTCGCCGCAACCGTCTTGTTCTGGCTGTGAAATTCAATGAGTCTGGACCCTAGCCACCCCCCCCCCCCCCCCCCCCCCCCCTCTCACACCGGTCCCTGGCGCACTGCCCCGCACGTCTCGACCCTGCCAGGCGGGCCTGAGGCGTGGCCGCAAGGTTTTGTCAAATCAAAATCACAATCTGACCTTTTGAACTGTCCTTTTGGTCTAAGCACTACACTTGCACGCTGACCGCTCTAATAGTCCCGCCAGTGTTCAAGAGGGTGACGATTTTATGTTGGGATCAATGAGACTAGAGCATTCGTGCAAGGCAGAGATTAGCCGCGCGATGGCTGAAGAAATACTTTCTGTTTTTGATGGGGTCGGGCGTCGTTTTGATGTTCTGGAAATCGAATTGCGCGGAAATGCGTTGTATGTCCTGAACCCTGTAAGCGGAATATATGAAATACTAGGATTAGTTGGCAACCCACCATCAATGTCCAAACGGTAAAATATATTTTTTAGTTATTAAATAGTGCATGATCGTCTTCAGCAAGGTAAGGTATAACTTGGCATAGCATACTATGAAAGGTTATTAAGTGGCATTGACTGATTGTGGAGCAGCGGGTAATTTTAAGAGTCTTACGGAGCAGGACATTGCACAAGCATCCCAGGCAGAAATAATTTTTGCAATGCTGACTGCGCTCTACCCTGAATGCAAAGGGCATGTCGGTGATCTATTAGAATATGCGCTGTGCGATCTGCGCCATTTTTCAGATAAGCACCAGCTATCTTTCGCAAGCACCGACCAAGCCGCCCATCAAACATACCTTTCGGAACGATGACCTGAGTACCCCGCTCCACCTCATCGGCGGCGATCTTCTGACATGAGTAACATTGAGCTTTAGTTGGCCGGTGCGGCAGGGTCCAAGAACCCTACCGCACCGGCCCGGCGCTTGCGCGCCGCAGCACGGCCTTACGGCCATGCGGACCTAGACGGTAGGATATTCGTTTGCTAATATCAGGGATATGCAACCGGGGATATTCGATGCCGCTCTACATCCGTGACGACAAGGTTGATGCTCTTGCAGAGCAGGTCATGCGCCTCACTGGTGCGAAGACCAAAACAGACGCAGTGCGAGACGCGCTACAGGCGGCGCTTGATGCGAAGCTGAACCAAACCTC
Source organism: Paracoccus sp. 08 (assembly GCF_024105395.1). NCBI lineage: Bacteria > Pseudomonadati > Pseudomonadota > Alphaproteobacteria > Rhodobacterales > Paracoccaceae > Paracoccus > Paracoccus sp. 08. The sequence continues at coordinate 9,177 of NZ_WEKR01000051.1, forward strand.
GATCTTCGATAGAATCAAGCCTTTGCAATCTCGTGTCGCAGACCTTGGTGCAGTGAATCCAGACTTCGACATGAAGAAATTTAGTGATGAAATGTGGGGTGACACCTGATGTTTTTGGACGCGTCCGTGATCGTTGCAATCCTGGGCGACGAACCAGATGCCACGGCCCATCTTCAGCACATCGAGGGTTTTCAGGGGCAGCTTTACTGCTCACCGCTGGCGCGGTTCGAAGCATCGCTTGCCATCGCTCGACGCCTTGAAGGGGACACGGGCCGAAATGCTGAAACGCACGAACGTGCCGAACGGATCGTCAATGACTTCCTGGACGTCATAGGCGCGCGAGATATTCACATAACGGGAGGCATTGGACGCTTGGCACAAGAAGCCGCGCGAACCTACGGGAAGACCGTGAACCATCCGGCTCAGTTGAACTTTGGCGACTGCTTTGCCTACGCTTGCGCTAAAGCCTATCATGTCAAGTTGCTCTACAAGGGCAACGATTTTTCGCAAACGGATCTCAAGTGACAAAACGCTGATTCTGTGATAGCCACTTCATCCTATTGCGCCACGTATTTTTTTTTGTGAAAAAGATTGTCGCAAAGGAGATGAAGAATGGGTTATTCTCAGAATGGCGCTGCGTTCTTTTACTGGGCGCACAAGCGCCGCAAGACGGCTGACGAAGCGCGCCGCGTTGCGGGCAAAGTCAGCTCACTTTCCGATGGCATGGTGGTTTTCCTATTCATCGTGTTGTGCGGTTTGATTGGCGCTGCGGTTCACGCATTCAATTATGTAATGTTCCATGCGGCTAGGCTTATAAGTCTAACTATAGACTTACTACCGTTAATCCCTTAAGGGAGCCGCGGCAATAAATTGAAGTAATCTCATAGATAAAAAGCAGAGACATTCTCTAATTAGACTTAAAAGGCCGCCAAATGGGCGGCCTTTCGGATTAATTGATAAAGCAATGGTGCAATATTTACTTTTTTTACGTTGTCAGGATCAAAATGGCGACGTACAGTGCGCCGAATGCAAACATTGCCCCCCAGAAGCGAAAAATAGCACCGGCTAACTTTAAGTCTTGAAAGTCTTTAGGGCTAAGTTCTACCAAGACTGCAATAAAGGCACCAATAAGTGCAGATGAAACGCCTAAGAACCCCGCGGTTTTTGTGCGTAGTTCAATAATAATTTTATTGGCGGCAATCCAACTGTCCCCTTTGTAATCTAGATATAATAGAACGCCAATTACTATAAGCATCGGTATCAATACGGCAAGGATTTCCCATGGGTCGTATTCAGCAGGGTTGTTTTTTTTAGGGGCTGCATTTACCGGGATTTTAACTTTGATCGGTTGAGCCGCTATCTTGGGCTGCTGAGAATTCAAATTTAATTGCGATGCCTTATTATCTTTATTTATATTCAGAGTTTTAACTGCCTGTTGGGTTAACCCCTCTTTTCCATGTTTAGTATAATCAGGGCTTATGTCGGAAGGTAAATTGCCGCCAGCATCTTCTTTATTCATGCGCCACCTTTTTTACATCAATGTGTTCTTTAGTAAAATCTAGTGAGGTGGCAACTAGAATGACTTCCAGTGTTTCAAAAACCTTGAAAACGTGCTTTGGCGGCGTCCCTCGCGTTGGTCGGTCTAGGGCTGATCGCCCTGGACCGCCCGCCCCGAGGGACCGCGCTCTAGACTTGGCCGGCTGCACCGGCCTGCGCCCCGAGCCTATCGCCCTGCCCCTCCTTTGCGCCTGATCCCGCGCGGCCTGTCTCTCCGAGCCAGCCCGCGCGGGGGCGCAATAGTCGGCCCAGGGCTATAGTCTCGGCCCTTCGGGTCACGATCGCTCGCGCAAGGGCCAGCCTGCCCACAGGACGTCTCGCCTTCCTTCGCTCTATGAAGGCGCGTCCAGCTCGACGCCTGCAAGGCCCTGCCCTTCCGTTGGTCGGTCAGGGCTGGACAGGGCTGGCAGAGGGCACCCGGTTGTCCAGTCGCGCGCCGGGAACGACCTTGGGAGTGAAGGCGCGGGACCGGAGCAGGCTGTAAGCGAGACCACAGGGATCGAGCGTCAGCCTGTGGGCAACCGGGTGGCCTGTGACAGCCGATGCAGCAGAGCAACCCCCCTTCCCTTTCCAGAATACCGAGATCCCCGCGCAAGCGCGGTGATCGCCCCTCCGGGGGGATTTGGACAAGCCAAACGCCCCCTGCGTGGCGTTCCTTATCGCGACGGGACGGGCCTGACTGTCACCTTTCGGCCTGGTCGCGTCCTGCGCCTGACAGATCGCCCCCATCCACCCAAGGGGCTTTCGCGGCATATCCTTGCCCCTGCGGGCCTACGGTATTCCACGGTCCCCTTGTGCGTCTGTGACCGATCCGTCCTGCTGGTCCTTGCGCGACCGACC
>NZ_WEKR01000007.1:0-67090 GCF_024105395.1 Paracoccus sp. 08
TGCTTCGAGTTGCTCGATGATCTCCAGCAGATGCGAGAGGGATCGGGCCAGTCGGTCGATCCGAACGACGACCAGCGTGTCTCCCTTGCGGATACCGTCCAGGACGCTTGTCAGGACGGGGCGGGCGCGATTGCCTCCGGAGCCGTGCTCCTCGCGGATGACTGAGCAACCTGCGGCTTTCAGAGCTTGGGCCTGCGGCAGCAGTGTCTGATCATCCGTAGAGACGCGGGCATAGCCAATCAGCGGCATATAGGGCTACCTTTCATAACATGTAGACGTAAGTAAACGACCGTTTGTAAACAGATGCAACGCCCCATTCTGTGACGCTGCTCCGCAAAAAGCCCGGGGTTTTGACCCTGCGAGCACATCCAGAGAGCTAACCGAGGACATTGCGCGGACATGCTCCACATCGGCCGCTGACACCTCAAAATTAAACCCTTAGGTAAGATGCAAAAGATATGTATTCTGCACCTATGAAGACCCAAGGACCTATTATACCTGGCTATTTTATCGACGCTCTTCCGGGTACCGAAGAGGTCGATGAGACATCGGAGGACGACCTGTGGTTTCTGCCCGGTCCGATCGACGACGCGCCTGACGACCTGCCGCCCGGGCCACGGGCTGAACCCCGTGATTTCAGGATCATCGATGACTGGCGGACGTCAGAGGCGGGCAGTGCAGCTCGTCTTGCCCGAGTTGCGGGCAGGCTCGGGGCACTGGACGATCGGCTGCGGCGTGGCCCGAAGGGCTGGCGGCACAGGCTGGCGCTGCTTGAGGCAGGTGATCTGAGCTGGTTTGCCGGTGACCGCATCGGGGCAGACCGGCTCGCACTGTGGATCTCGCTGCGCCTGTCTGGCGTGCAGGACGATACCGGTGCGCTCGCGGGTATCGGGTGGGCAGTGCGCCGGCTGACAGGCGGGCCCGGTCCGGAAGGGGACCTGTCCGCCTTTCTCGACCGCCGCGACCCGGAGAACATGGGGCCTGATGCGGAGCCCTTCGCGGATCGCGCAGGCGGTTGGCTTGACCTGATGGCGCAAGCCGTGGCTCTGCATCCCATCACCCGCGCTTGCATGGGCTTTCACCTCTGGAGCTTTGCTGGGCTTGGGCAGCAAGGTGATCAGATTGAAAAGGTGGTCACAGCCGCACGGATCGCGGCCAGCGACGGTAAGGGTGCGGTCTTCGCGCCTCTGGCCATGGGCGGGGCAGGGGGGTTGCGTGCTGGTGGCCCGCCCGCTGAGCGTCTGGCGCGGTGGCTCGACGGAATGGAAACGGCATGCCTGACCGCGATGCGCCATCTGGATGATATCGAGGTTTGGGCCGAGAGGGCGCAGATTGCAATGATCCCGCTGTCGGGCCGCACGCCACCGGCCTTGCGCGCCGTGCTGACCGAATGGCCGCTCATCTCCGCCCCGATGGCTGAGGCCCTGACCGGCGCCAGTCGCGCGGCCGTTCAGCGCAACCTCGCCTGGATGGAGGAACAGGGTCTGATCCGGGAGATGACCGGACAGGGGCGGTATCGGATGTGGCGCGCGGCGATTTGACGTTGGCAGAGATGTGCGTCGCCTCTCAGGCTCCCGCTCCGCTACGCAGGCAGATCTCCGTCCGTACAGAGACTCGAAGGTGTGCCCTTGTGTCGCGTGGCTCTTAAATACGGTATACGAAACTCAATAAACTCAATGGAGCGGCTTTGCCATCAAAGGCGGTATCTTGCCGTTAAATTCGACATTCCTGCCATTAAAGCTGACACAAGGTGCGCGGAGTTGGACGGTTGGCAGCGATGGAAGGTGATGACGAAGACTGTGGCGATGCGTGGGATTAGACGCTGCTCGCTGCGGTTTACCGTATTATCGTGCGGAACAGGAGAAGACTTCCGCGAGCTGGCGCCTGAATATCATATTTAATGGTAACAAACGCCGCCCAATGCGTTGTGTGCCGGGGTTAAGGACAACGCGACACCTACCGATGCTTCGGATGCGAAGATCTGATTTGGTGCCTCGCCCGCCGGGTCTTACCGCTGCGGGCGGAGTGATCTGATGACCAAACTGCCGCGTTCCCACCTCAAAGGACCCTTCCCTACTTTGGTCAGGTCACCCCGTCCCGGATCAGGCCTGGCATGGCGGCTTGCTATGCCCCCTGAGCACTAAACCGTATGGAACTGGAATTATCGGTTAACTTTCCCTGTCAGTGGCACGATCCGGTGCTCCGAACAGCCGTGTCCCGACACCCACAGACTGTGCCAGCACCATGGTCAGATCTTCCTGCCCAAGATCGGGCCTTGCATGGCGGCTGAGAAAACAGAACATTCCAAAGACGCTGCCATCGGCCCGCCTGACCGGCACGGACAGATGGCTGCCGATCGGGATCATCTGCGTGATCGGCAAATCAGTCGCTATTGCGTGCTGACTGGTATCGGTGATCAAGCTGGGCAGACCGCCATCCAGGATGTGTTTGCAGTAGACTTCCCTCAGATCCATGCTCTGGCTCGGGCGGATCATCGCCTCGAGGCCAGGGGCACTGACCGCTCGAAATACCGCACGTTCCTGTACGAATTCGGAGAGATAGGCGACTTCCATCCCCAGTGTCTCGCGCACGGTATCAAGCGCATTTTGAATTGCAGCACTGTCGGCCGGGCTGGCAGAAAGAGCGGACTGTGGGGTGGACACTTGTGGCATGGCGATCCTCGAGATGAATGTTACAAGTCCATCATATGTGAAGCGCGCAACTTCATCGTACGCAAAGCATGACGCATTCTATGTATCAAGAGACACGTCGCCACGGGGGCGTATTGTGACGGATAACAAGTTTCAGGCAGCAATCTTGCGTCCCGCCATCACGCCCAAGTGCAATGCTTCATCACAAAGGCATGATGAACAGGATGTGTCTGGCAGTGTCAGGCCGCCGATATGGGGCATTGAGGCATAGCAGATCGTCTGTTCGCATAGGGGCTCGACAGCCTTCTTCCGAAATTTGCTGAGCCCGCACTGCCAATGGGTAATTGGAATTGGCTCAGGACAGCGACCAACTCGCTGGAGTACTGCCGAAGAGTACCGGCCGTTGTAGTCTTCTGCTCTGCCACGGCGGCTTTGTGGTGGGTCACCTCATCAAGGAGGGTCACGCCGGCACTGATCTCCTCCAGACCGATGAGCAACTCCCCGGAAATGGCAAAGTGACGAAGGCTAAGAACTGACGCCTACTGGTCTTCAAGGACGAGGATATCGGAACAGCTGACTGTTGGCAGGGTGCCACATGGGCCGGTTTTGTCGTATGGCGGAGCTGACCTGCGACTGTTTTCTAGCCTGTGCTTCCAGTCGGGCTGGCGCTTGAGGCCCGCGCTGCGGCATGGCGCACAGGTGCTAGCGTAGATCTCCTGTTCGAAGGTAGCGTCACCGACCGTCAAACGATCGCCAATAAAGGCTAAACCCTCACTTCTGGCTGCGTTGCTCATGCAGCCAGTGCAAGGGCCCCTGCGTAAGTCTGGGTCAGGCTAAGCCTTTTCATCCCGCCTCAGAAGATGTTTCACCAGCGCCATAATGGCCAGCGTGAGTACCACCACCACGAGCAGCATGAACAGCCCGCATGCCAGCATCATCGTTCCCATTACCGGACCCTCCATCATTCCCACGCACTCACTAGCTGTAGTAAAAGGAGATGCCCCATTCGCGGAATGCCTTACGCTGACACAATCGGATTCTGCGTTTTTCTAATTAATGATACGAGTTATTTTCGGGACCGCGTAACGAGGGTCTTCATGATAGTCGATGATATTGGCAAAACAACCATCGGCATCAAACAAAAACACGCCTGCAGTGTGATCCATCGTGTAATCGCCCTCCTCTGCGGACACTTTTCTGTATGTGGCCCGAAATCCTTCCGCAGCAGCCTTGATCTGGGGCAGGGGGCCCGTCAGCCCCGTTATGCGGGGATCGAAATTCGACAGGTAATCGCCTAGGATTTCCGGAGTGTCGCGTTCCGGATCTACTGAAATCAGAACCGTATTCATCTGGTCCGCTTGGGGCCCGAGGGCCTCAAGCCAGCCGGAGATGTCACTGAGCGTGGTGGGGCAAATATCCGGACACCAGGTGAAACCGAAGAACACCATTGTCGGGCGACCCAGCCAATCCTGCGGCTCGACCGTCTTTCCATCCTGATCCATCAGCTTGAATGACATGCGATCGATCGAGAGGGGCAGAACGCCCGCAGTGTCCTGTGCCCGATCACGCGTTTGCCACCAGCCAACAGACAGCATGAACACCACCGCAGCCCCAGCCATGGCAACTCCGCGCAGCAGGGTTGCTGACCTCATTCGTCGGGTGATTTGCAGGTCGGCGCGCTTGCGCCGATATTCTGGACGGTGACGGGAATGGTCACCTCACCGGCATCGCGAAACGTCAGTGTCACTGGGAAGGTCTCGCCCTCTTCCAGAACTTGGGTCAAATCCATCAGCATGGCGTGATAGCCCCCTGGTTCCAGTGCGACCTGGCCCCCTGCGGGGACCGGAACCTCCATCGCATGGGGCATCGAGGCGATCCCGTCGGTCATGACCGTCTGGTGCAGCATGGGCATATCTGCTGCAGGTGTGGTGATGGACATCAGTGCGTCATCTGAAGTGCCGGAATTGCGGATGGTCAGATAGACCACGCCGGGCCGCGCTGTACCAATGGAGGCACGGGACCAGGCCTGAGAGACCTCCAACGAACCGGTTGTCACGGTTTCGCAGGCCAAAGCAGGGCCCGCAGCGGCGATCAGAGCGAGGGTGGCAAAGATGCGTTTCATGACTTCACAATCTGGCTTTGAGTTCAGCGAGGATTTCGGAGGCGGGCGTGCCATAGGTAAACTGGCCAAGCCAGTCACCTTCAGGACTGATCAGGTAAAGGGCAGGGCTGTGGGAAATGGCATATCCATCAGGCGCGTCCGCGTTGTCTTCACGCTCGTAATAGATGCGAAAGCTGTCCGCCGCAGCACGGGTTTGTGCCGCATCCCCGGCCAGGCCGAGAATGGAAGGGTGAAATGCCTCTGTATACTCGTCGAGGCCTAGCTCTCTGTCGCGCTCGGGGTCGATCGAAATAAAGAGCGGCTGCACGTCGTTGGACAGTTCGCCCAGATCGTCCATAACCTGAGCGACCTCGGCCAAGGTTGTCGGACAGATGTCGGGACAGTTCGTGAAACCGAAAAAGACCAGCAGATGCTTGCCCGGAAAATCGGCTTGGCTGCGCAACCGCCCATCGGCATCAGGAAGCGCGAAGATCGGACGAAACTCTGCCTGCTCGACGGAGGGTGATGACCGGTCGATGAAAACGACCGCAGCGCCAACGGCCATCAGCGCTACGGCAACCAATGCCCAAAGGCCCTTTTGAAGCTTGTTCAATCGCATGACACCTGCATCCGTTATTTCGTCATGCGGCCTAAAGCCTCTAGCCACATGAGCTTCAAGCTGGAAAGCTTTGCGTCACGCATTGGTGACACCATGATCAGGCCAGTACTGTGATCAGCAGATTCACGTTCAGTACGATGATGGTGATGGCGATCAACACGCACAGGGCGGTGAGCCATCGGGGCGAGACCATCGGACCCATCTTGGCCCGACTGGCCGTAAACATCACCAGGGGCACGATCGCGAAGGGCAGCTGGAATGACAGGACAACCTGACTGAGAATGAGCAGCTGACCCGTTCCTTCGCTTCCATAAATCAGGATCACCACTGTCGCGGGCAGGATCGCGAACCCCCTTGTGATCAGACGGCGCAACCAAGGTTGCAGCCTGAGTCTCACAAAGCCTTCCATGACGATCTGACCCGCCATGGTTGCGGTGACGGTCGAGTTCAGACCTGAACAGAGAAGTGCCAATCCAAACAGGATCGGGGCGATTTGCGACCCCAGCAAGGGTTCAAGAAGCAAGTGCGCCTTGTCGATTTCGGCGACATTCGTCTCTCCCACAGTATGAAAGGCCGCGGCCGCTAGGATCAGGATCGATGCGTTGATCGTTAAGGCAAACATCAGGGCAATCGTGGAATCCCAGGTTGCCAGACGAAGGGCTTCCCGCTTCGACGGCAGGTCCAACCCGTAGGCTCGGGTCTGTACGATGCCAGAATGCAGGTAGAGGTTGTGCGGCATGACGGTCGCCCCGATGATGCCGAGCGCCAGATACAACATGTCGGGATTGCCGATGATTTCCCGGCTTGGCGCAAAGCCTGCGATCACCGCACTCCATTCGGGATCGGCCTGCGCGATCAGAACCGCAAAGCAAGCGGTAATCGTCCCCAGCAAAGCGATGATGAAAGCCTCAACCCAACGAAAGCCTTTGTTCTGAAGCCACAGGATTAGAAAGACATCGGCTGCCGTGATGAAGATGCCAATTTCCAAAGGGATGCCGAACAGCAGGTTGAGGCCGATGGCGGTCCCGATCACCTCAGCCAGGTCGGTTGCGATGATGGCCAGTTCGGCAAAGATCCAGAGCGGTATGGACACCCACCGGGGATAGGCATCGCGACAAGCCTGCGCCAGGTCCCGCCCGGACGCGACGGCAAGGCGCGCACACAGCGATTGCAGCAGGATCGCCATGATGTTGGATAAGAGGGCGACGAACAGGAGAGTATAGCCAAACGCGGCACCGCCGGCCAAGGACGTCGCCCAGTTCCCAGGGTCCATGTATCCAACAGCAACCAGATAGCCCGGACCTATAAAGGATAGAAAGCGCCGGAAACGCGTCGTGCCGCCGCCAACGGCGATCGTGCGGAACACTTCCGACAGGGAGGGGGTGTCGCGCTCGTGGCGCCAGGCTCCGGGGGACATCGGCGCAACCTTCATTGAAAGGAAAAGTTAGCTGTGGCTAACAATCTACCCGTTGGCTTTACCCGTCAATCGATAAGTGCGACACTTGCAAGATGACCGCAGACAATCATGCCACCGCAACCGCCAGCGATACTGTGCACCCGGACAATCGGGCAGAGGCCTTCCATGGCGTCCGTGCTGCCCGGCGCAACGAGTTGGCCGAAGACTACGTCGAACTGATCGCAGAGCTGATCCATGAACAGGGTGAAGCCCGGCCGGTGGATATCGCCGCACGATTGGGGGTGCGCGCCCCGACGGTCACCAAGGCCCTGGATCGCCTGGCCCGTGAGGGGCTGATCACCCGCGAGCGATACAGGTCCGTCTTTCTGACAGAAGAAGGACGACGACTGGCATTGGAATGCCGCCGCCGCCATGCCATTGTGCTGCGGTTCCTGATCCGCCTCGGCCTGGATGCCGAGACGGCGGAACGAGATGCCGAAGGGATCGAGCATCACGTCAGTGAGCGCACACTGGCCTTGTTCGCGGCCTACGCCGATCGGGCCTAGGCCGCGCGGTCAGGATGCCTCCACGGCACTGCGCACATCCGCAAGCAGGCTGTCCATGCTGATATCCGTCATCTGGCGACCATTGAGAAAGAAGGTCGGTGTCTGGCGTACGCCGATCGCCGCGATATCGGCCGCGTCCTGATTGAGGATGCCGACGATATCGGGGGACAGACGGGCTGTCTGCGCCTTTTCCATATCCAGACCGGCCGCAGCCGCAATTTGCCATGCAAGGTCCATCCGCGGTGCGCCATGGACAGCCCATTCCGGCTGCCGTTCCAACAGCGCATCGAGGACAGGCTCGAACTTGTCCTGCATGCGCGCAGTCTCCAGGATGCGGACCGCCTCGTCGGACCCCTCGTGAAACACTGCGTAGCGCATCACGATGCGAACCTGATCGGGGAATTGTGCGCGAATGTCCTGAACGACCGGATGAAAGGCGCGGCAGGCCTCACAAGATGGATCGAAGAACTCGACCAGCGTGACCGGGGCGTCTTCTGGTCCAAAGCTGGGCGCGTGACCGCGGACCAGCATGTCCGTTTCCACAGCCGGGGCAGCAGCGGCCAGGGTATCCGCTTCGGCCTGACGATTGCGCGTCAGCACGAGCGCGCCGCCGGCAAAGGCGGCAATCCCGATGGCAGATGTTCCGATGAGTACGGTGCGGCGGTTCATGGGCGTTTTCCTTTCGACACGATGAGGCAGGCCAGAACGGCTGCAAAGGCGGCAAATGCAAGATAGGGGATGGGCAGGCTCAGGATTGTCTGCGCCTGGTCGGTGCAGGACGGGCCGTCCTTGGTGCAAGGCGCGATGCTCTGCGGGATCAGTCCCGCGTAAAGTCCCGAATGCCAGCCGGAAAGGACCAGCCCGGCCAGCGCCAGCGGCAATCCGTAGAGACGTGCCAGACCGTCACCGCGCCACAGCGAGACGGCCAGGACAGGCACTAGCGGAAACATGGCGATCCTTTGATACCAGCACAGGGTGCAGGGCATCTGCCCCAGTATCTCGCCGATGAACAGCGCGCCGAGCGTAGCGGCGAGTGCGACCAGAAAGGCGGTTGATATTGCGACATCAGTCCGGGACAGGCCCCGGGGTTCAGGTGCGGTCAAAAGAGAGTTCCTTCGAGCGGGAGGGACGGAGCATGGCTGTCAACACAAGCAAGGCGCCGAGGCTGATCGCGATGTCGGCCCCGTTAAAGGTCGGCCAGTGCCAATCACGCCAGTAGACATCCAGAAAATCGGTCACGGCACCTTGCCGCAGGCGGTCGATGATATTGCCCACAGCGCCACCCACGATCAGTGCGAGGCCTATGCCTTCGCGCCTCGTGTCCGCCCGGAAGGCCATTCCCGCAAAGATGATCGCCAGGGCACCTGTCAGGGCAACCATCAGCAAGGGACGACCTGCCATAAGGTCCGACATCATGCCGAAACTCGCCCCTTCGTTGAAACCAAGCGTCAGATTGAAGCCAGGAGAGACGGAATAAATTTCCCCGGGAGACAAGCTGCGCAGGACCGCGAGCTTGGTAATCTGATCGGCAGCCGCAGTAGCGACGATCATCGCCAGGATCAGAAACGTCTTCATTGCAGTGACCTTTCCCGGATGCCGATCCAGCGCGGAACGGACTGGCAATAGGTGTCGTAAGCAGGGCCTAGCGTCCGCCGCAATTCACGTTCTTCTGAGCGGACCTGAACAAGCGCCGAGGCTGCGAATAGCAGGACCCCCAAAATTGTCGGGATGGAGGGCACGACCAGAGCGGTTCCCAGCAGCAACATGAGCTGACCTACAAAAACCGGGTTGCGGCTGAAACCGAACAATCCACCCGTGACAAGTGCGCCGGTCGCGCCCTCGGCCACACCGATCCGCCATGACGCAGCCATCGACATCTGGGCGGCAAATGCCAGCATCGCGCCCAGGCTGGCCATGAACAGTCCCGCCAGACCGATCCACGCAGGATTTTGGAAAGCCCGCAGGGGATCCAGATCGCCCATGCTCGGCATGAGGCGCCATGCCGACGACCCAAGGAGGGCCAGAGCGAACGCAGCTCGGAAGCCTAGCGCTGCAAGACGGTCGCCGCCCGTGGCGTGACGGAACAACCAGACCGGACGATGCGCCTCCCGGGCATTGATCGCAGAGCCCCGGAAGAACAGGGCCAGATAGGCGCCAAGAAGAACCAGCGCTGCACTGCCCATTCCAGTCATCATCGCCTCAGCGCTTCTGTTCGGGATTGTAGCGCAAGAGGCGCAGGGCGTTCAGGGTCACCAGAACCGTCGCGCCCGTATCAGCCAGGATCGCGATCCACAGACCGGTTATGCCAAGAACGGTGGTGACCAAGAAAATAGCCTTTAACCCTAGCGCGATACTGACGTTCTGCCGGATATTAGCCATCGTGGCCCGCGCCAGCCGGATCTGGGCCGGAATGTCGGTCACCCTGTCGCGCAGGATGGCCGCATCGGCCGTCTCCAGCGCGACGTCCGTGCCGGAGCCCATCGCGACACCGATGCTGGCCTGTTTCAGGGCAGGAGCGTCATTGATGCCATCCCCGATCATCATGACGCCACCTTGAGCGTTCATGTCGCGAATGGCGGCCAGCTTGTCTTCAGGCATCATCTCGGCCTCGAAGCGGATATTGAGCCCTTCGGCGATGGCGGCAGCTGTGCGGGGGTTGTCGCCGGTCAGCATGATCGAGGAGATGCCCATTTCGGCCAGCTGGCGCACAGCCTCCGCCGCATCGCGCCGCAGTTCGTCACGCATGGCGATGAGACCGAGCGGGACACCTTTGCGATAGACGGCGACGGCGGTCTTGCCCTCATCCTCGAAGATGGTCGCCTGACGCAGGCCAAGACCGTCCAGGCCATCGTTCTCCGACGCATGCCGGGGTGAACTTACCCATGCCAGGGCATCTCCCACGGTCGCCTCGACCCCTCGTCCGGTCAGGGCGCGTGCATCGCGGGCGGGCAGGGGCGTGACGCCCGCCGTCTTGGCCCTGTCCAGGATCGCCACGGCGAGGGGATGGCTCGATCCGCTCTCGACGCCCGCGGCGACCTCCAGCAACTGCGCCTCAGTCGTGGTTCCCAACGTCACCAGGTCGGTGACCTGCGGACGTCCGTGGGTCAGCGTCCCGGTCTTGTCGAAGGCAACATGGGAAACCTTGGCCGCGGCCTCGATCACTGCGCCGCCCTTCATCAGCATTCCCCGGCGCGCGCCGGTGGACAGGCTCGATGCGATCGAGGCCGGAACCGAAATCACCAGCGCACAAGGGCAGCCGATCAGCAGGAGCGCCAGTCCACGATAAATCCAGGTATCCCATGACTGACCGAACATCAGCGGCGGGATCATGATGACAAGCGCCGAAACGGCGACGATGGCAGGCATGTACCACCGGCTGAACCGGTCGATGAAGCGTTCCGTGGGGGCGCGGGCTTCTTCCGCCTCCTCGACCAGCCGGATGATCCGGGAAATGGTGTTGTCCTCGGCCGCTTTCGTCACGGTGACCCGCAAGACCGCTTCCGTGTTGATCGAACCGGCAAAAACATTTTCGCCCGGGCCGCGGGTCCGGGGAATGCTCTCTCCGGTCACCGGGCTTTCATCGATCCCGGACGTGCCGTCTGAAATCTCTCCGTCTGCGGGGATCCGGTCGCCGGGACGGACCAGTACCGTCTGACCGATCGTCAGGCTAGACGCGGCAACCTCCCGGGTCACGCCGTCCACCTCCAAGAGCGCCGTTTTCGGGACCAGGTTCGCCAAGGCCCGGATGCCGTCTCTTGCTTTGCCTGCCGCAACACCCTCCAGGACCTCGCCTACGGCAAAGAGAAAGACCACCAAGGCAGCCTCTTCGGCGGCATTGATGAACAGCGCGCCCAATGCAGCGATGGTCATCAATCCCTCGATCGTGAAGATCTGACCCAACCGCGCAGCGGCGAAAGCCCGACGCGCGACGGGGGCGACACCGATAAGGCAGGCCGCCACGAAGGCCCAGCTCCCGATCTGCGGGGCGATCAGCTCCATCGCCCAAGCCGCCGCCAACAAGAGCCCGGTCAGGATGACCAGCCTGCCCTTGCCAGTCTGGTACCATGCCTTGCCGCGGTCGGCAGGGTCGTCATGGACGTGACCGGGACTGCCGTGGCCGGAGTGGTCGGTCTTGGCCACAGCGGGGTGATCGGCGTGACTGTGGCCATGATGGCTCTCCGGCGCATTCCCCGGGATCACGAAATCCTTCTTTCCTGGCGCACGGGTCTGAATGCCGTATCCAAGGGCACGCACGGTTTTCTCGATCTTGTCCGTGTCGGTCAGGCGTTCATCAACGGTCAGGCGCAGGCGTTCGGACATGATGCCGATCTCCACATCCCTGACGCCAGGCAAGCGGGACACCGCGCCGCGCACCTTGGTCGCGCAGGAGGCGCAATCCATTCCGGACACCGTCCAGTCGCACAGGGTCATGCCGGGTTCATTCGTGATCGTCATCATTCTCTCCTCTGCAGAAAGCAGGGCCGTTGCCATCATCGATTCGGAGGTTTACTCCCTCTAGCAGCTATAGGTTCAAGGAGAATGTTCATGCTGACGATTGGAAAGCTGGGAACGTCGACGGGGGTCAAAGTGCCAACGATCCGCTACTACGAGCAAATCGGCCTGCTGCCCGAAGCCGAGCGCAGCGCCGGTAATCAGCGCCTTTATACGCACAAAGCCCATGAACGACTGGCGTTCATCCGACACGCCCGCGAGCTTGGCTTTTCCCTTGAGGCGATCCGCGACCTTCTGAGCCTGTCCGACGATCCCGATCAGCCCTGTGCGGCAGCCGACGCAATCGCCAAAGCGCAGCTTGCCGAGGTTGAAAGCCGTCTTGCCCGCCTGACGGCCCTGAAGACCGAACTTGAGCGCATGGTGGTCCAGTGCGCGGGTGACCGGATATCCGATTGTCGGGTCATCGAGGTCTTGGGCGATCATTCGCTGTGCGTTACGAACCACCCCACGATCGACGATGCCGGTCAGTGATTAGCTGGCGATGACAGAAACGGATGCTGGGAAGTAGAAGGCTCGGATGCAATCGGGATTAGATCAGAACTCCCGATCCCCTGACAAGACCGTGATCGAGGGGCATTTTTCTTGAACCTCTAGCTGCTTTAGGTCGCAGACACGCACGTGTCGATGACGAGAGGCGAGATACGGCATGAACCAACAAACGCTGCGACAATTCCAATGCTGACGGTCATTGCGGCTCTGATCGGTGGAGTGCGAGGGGTCCAGCGTGCGCGCGCCCTCGGCGGCACCCGACTGGACAGAGTTCAATATGCGGGTGGATACGCGATTGCTTTCGGCTTGGCCGGAACAATTGTCGGTGTCTGCATCGCCCGCCTTTTCGAACTGTAGACAACCTATCGATGCTGCGTGGGGAGCCTGCTCCCCAATGCCAGACCTTATTGCCTGACGGGAAACCAGACCTGATGATCTTGCAAGCCTTGCTGACTGCCGGCGCGATTGCCGTCACGACATCATCGCACGCCGAAACCCCGGCGGAACTGTCTCACCTCACCGAGGCAGTTGCCCCCATGTCGCGACATGAGGTCGTTCCGGGAGACACGTTGGATTCGATATTGTCGCATGCTGGTATCGGCGCACCTCTCCGGGCCGAGGCCGCACTGGCGATTTCAGATGTCTTCGACCTGTCGACCCTCAGCCCGGGGCAAATCCTCAGATGGAGTGTGTTTTCCGACGATCCCTCCCAACTTGCGCGTCTTTCGCTTCTGACCCAAGACGGAACGGACATCGTTCTGGATTTCACGAAACCCCTCGAAGCATCCTTGATCAAGACGGAGATCCTGCTTCGGGACCGCAGGGAAACTTTTATCCTGGACAGCTCTCTCTTTGAGGCGCTCGCCGCCCGCAACGCGCCCGAAAGTTTCGCAGTTGACCTGGCGGCGCTCCTGGCAGGCCAGATCGACTTTCGGGACCTTGAGGGAACCGAGCGTATCGCATTGATGTGGAGCGAAAGTATTCTGCCTGATGGAACAGTCGTGGGTGAACCGCAACTCGCCTATGCGCGGGTTGAAAAGAACACGGACATCTTCGAGCTCGTGACCGGCTCGGTTGAAGAGCCCTTCATCCTGTTTCGGAATGGTGCGCAGGTCCAGCAGTCCGCGCGGCCTGTCGCGGGAGCCCGGCTGTCTTCGGTCTTCGGCAAACGCCGGCACCCCGTGCTTGGCACGCAACGAATGCACACGGGGGTCGATTACGCCGCACGGACCGGAACGCCGGTCAGCGTCACCGGCGCAGGAACGGTCGTGTTTGCAGGAACCATGCGGGGATATGGTCGGACGATCGATGTCGATCATGGCGGGGGCGTCTTGACCCGCTATGCGCATCTTTCGCGTTTTGCCGCAGGGATCGCTCCAGGTGTCGAGCTGAACACCGGGGCCAGAATCGGTGACGTGGGCGCAACCGGCCTCGTCAGTGGACCTAACCTTCATTACGAAGTTCGCATCGACGGCAAGCCAACGGATCCCATCAAGAAAACACCGGCGCCCCGAACAGCGATCGCCAAACCGACTGACCGCGTCATGCTGACAGTTGCGCGTCTCTCCACCGGCTACTTTCTTCGCGACTACTCGGAAGCGGAAAGCTGATGGCATTCAAACATCTTCATCGGCCGGATCGAGAGGCATAAAATGATCAAACTGACACGACGCGCCATGATGATGGCAGCCGCAGCAAGCGGTCTGCCGTCTCTATCCTGGGCTGAAAGCCGCCCTGCCATCCATGTCGTGGAGGGCAGCGGCTGCGAATGCTGCAAACAGTGGACCAATTACCTGCGGGAGAACGGTTTTCAGGTAACGAGTGAAGAGCGGTTTGGCACCTTGCTGATGCAGCACAAGATCGATCTGGGCGTACCGATCGAACTGACATCCTGTCATACCGGCAGCGTTGATGGCTACTTCCTGGAAGGACATGTTCCTGCTGACGATATCCGGCGCTTGCTTCGAGAGCGCCCTGAAGCTCTCGGCCTGACGGTTCCTGGAATGCCATACGGAAGCCCCGGCATGGGCCCGGAAACAAAGCGCGACGCATACGATGTGCTGCTTGTTCGCCGGGACGGTACCAGTGAAGTGTTTACCCGTTATCCTGAAGCATCATAAAAAACATCCGAGCAGGAAATAGATCGATGCCAAACTTCTCCCGGCGCCATGCCTCGCTGGCTTTGCTGGCTCTTCTCGCTGCATGTGGAAAATCCGCGCCGTCGACTGCCCCGGCAAGAGGAGCGATACCTCAGTTCAAACGGTACTCAGGGCCCCCTGTTACTCAGGTCGTGGTGAACAAGGCTGAGCGGCGGATGTTTCTGTTGAACGGGCAAACCGTTCTGAGATCGTATAACTTTGGCCTCGGCAACCAACCGCTCGGCCCAAAGCAATTCGAGGGCGACGGAAAAACGCCCGAGGGGCTATATTACATCGACCGTTTTAACCCACGGAGCCGATATCACCTATCGGTGGGCATATCTTATCCAAATGAACAGGATAAAGCTTATGCAGCTCAATTCGGTCGAAGTGCGGGCAGCGATATCATGTTCCATGGCCGCGGCCCCGAAGGCAATGTCTTCGCACCGAAGAACCGGGACTGGACTGCAGGCTGTCTGGCATTGACTGACCAGGAAATAGAAGACGTCTATGCAATGCTGCAACCCGGAATTCCGGTTATGATCTATCCCTAGCAGCCTGAAAATCGGCTGAACATAGGGTCAAAAAATCATATCAGAAAAGGGCGAAGATAAAAAAATAAAAGGTTTAATATGATGGGCGGTTTTTTAATCATATTAAAATGAATTAATAACCGATATCGAGTTAAGCAAGGAGCCTCACATATGTTAAGCAGACGACACTTCGTACAAACGACCACCGCGCTTTTCTCGGCCGCAATTTCCACCCCCCTGCTTGCGGCGTCTTGGCCAACAGAGAGTCAAAAAGCTGCTTGGGATGCGCAGGTCACCCCTTCCGGATATGATGCCTTCACATCCAATCCTTGGGGATTGCACCCGCGCTTTCTCCCGCAAAGAGTGCAAGCCAATAGCGGCTTAGTGCCGGGCGACATTCACGTGGATGCTGTCGCGAAATACCTCTACCATATTGAAGCTGGTGGAACGGCAATGCGCTACGGCGTGGCCATCGGTAGGGGAGATCTATATGAACCTGGTGTCTATACGATAAAGCGAAAAGTCGAATGGCCGCACTGGACCCCGACGCAGAGTATGATTGCTCGGGAACCAGAAATCTATGGCCAGTTTGAAGGGGGCGTAGAGCCAGGCCCAAGGAATGCGCTCGGCTCTCGCGCTCTTTATCTCTACGTCGGCGAGAGAGATACGTATCTGCGCATTCATGGTACCCCGTTTCCAACAAGCATTGGGACGAGTGCGAGCTCTGGCTGTGTCCGGATGGTCATGGCACATATCAATGACCTATATCCAAAGGTCGAAACAGGCTCTACCGCGTTTCTCTATTCGACAGCAGAGAGCGTGACATCCCGCAGCTAAAAGAATATAGATTCTTTTATGTCCTCTAATTAACTTGAGGGCTGTGATTTCTGACATATAGGACTGCCTGCAGCGGTGGTGAGCGGAAGCAAGGTCGTTTCCACTTGCCCACGATGTTCGTACCAGTAGCAATTATCACTTGGAAGAAGTCTCGCTGTAGACACATCTTGCCCCGGCGCAGCAAGAGAGATCAACTCTGGGGGAAGCTCCTGCGGATTGCTCCCAGCCACGGTATTTACCGCTGTAGTTCCGCAACCGGCAGTGACCAAGACGGCTGCAAGTACAGCGTAGGATCCAATTTTCATATCACGCTCCAACTACTGGCTCATATTCAATTATTAATCTCCCACTAAATTTCAATAGACTCAAGTCCTTCACGGAATTTTTTGTGAGAAGTCTTATTTCATTCAACGCTGTATAAAGTATCCATTCGATAATCGATGGATATATAAAATATTTGGGTCAAATTGGATATCTTGAAAAGAACTTCACTGCACGCATAAGCGCCTCTTGACGGTCTGTCTGGTTCAGCAGATCAACGATCAAACGAATCTTGTAGTGTTTGATTGATATGGAAGAAAAAGCTGCCCTGGCCGGATTTGCGGCCCTGTCTCAATAAATCCGCCTGCGGATCATCCGGCTGCTGGTCTTTGCAGGTGCGAAAGGCATGGCGTCCGGGGCCATTGCCGCAGCCTTGGGCGATGCCAGCCCATCGCTCGTTTCCTTCCACCTCAAAGAGCTGGAAAGCGCAGGCTTGGTCGAAAACTGGCGTGACGGGAAATCCATCGTCTAAAGCGCCAAATTCCCTGCGCTTTCGGATCTGGTCGCTTTTCTGATGCACGATTGCTGCGAGGGCCATTGCGCATGGTGCGACCAGGCCATCGCTCTTTTCGCCAAGTGCAGCGGACGTCCCACAAACGCGAACTGTGACATTTGACATGCGCAAGCTTCTTGGATTCGTCGAAAACAATCTGCTGTTCATGGCGGTTGCCACCACAGCTTTCGGACTTGCCGTGCCCTCTATCGGGATAGGGCTTGAGGCGGGGATCAGCCCCCTTCTGGCGCTCCTGATGTTGGTCATTAGCCTGACCTTCGACGCGGCGGCCGTTCGGATCGTTTTCCGCAAGCCGAGCCGTCAGATTTGGGCTCTGGGTCTGGTCTATGGGCCAATGTCGCTGGCAGGCTGGCTGACCGGGCGCATCTTCTTCGGCAGCGGGCACCTTGCGGCGGGACAGACGTTGGTTGGCATGCTCCCGACTGACGTATCCGCACCCCTCCTGGTGCTGCTGGCACGCGGCAATGTCGCCTTGGCTGCTGTCCTGAATGCCGTGAACACGGCCTTGTCCCCGTTCATCATCCCATTCCTGTTTCTGTGGCTGACAGGCATCGAGCTGACCGTTCCTGTTGGCGCCGTGGTTCTGGAGCTGGTGCTGGTTGTGGTGGTGCCGACCGTCGTCGGCGTCTGGCTGCGGACCAAGTTTCTGAAGCAGGTATCGCGGTTCGACTATGCGTGGCCTGGGCTGGGGTCCGTATTGTATCTGGTTCTTCTGCTGGCCGTGATCGGGCCGAATTCAGCGACGATCCTTGGCTACGGCTGGTACGCGCTGGTGATCGCTCTGGCAGCTTTGGCACTGAACCTGATCGGCTATGCTGTCGGCATGATTGCCAAGCTGTTCGCGGAGGATCGCGCGGAGCTGATCGCCTATCTGTTCACCACGAGCAAAAAGGAAGTCAGCATCGCTGCCGCATTCGTTGCAGCATCGGGCCTCCCTTCTGAAATCGCGGTGCCTGCTGCTTTCTTTGCGGTGATCCAGATGATCACGTCACCGATTGCGGCAAAGATAATGGCGTCAGAGCGTACAAGCCTGCTGGGGGTCTGAGTTAGGAACAACGATGCATAATAAAGCTTATTAAGTTATTATGTGTAGAACGGGACGCGCTATTTTGAAATGCGACACGCCATGATTTTTCGGTGTTTACAGATCGAGGAGCTCCCCCGTGACGTCGCATCTCATCTGCCGCGCCATCTTCGGCGTTCGCTGTCCTGGGATCAGGGGGCTGAGATGGCCCGTCATGCTGAACTGACCGTCGCCGCTGATCTGCCGGTCTACTTCTGCGATCCTCACAGCCCATGGCAGCGCGGCACAAATGAAAACACCAATGGCCTGCTGCGCCAATACTTTCCGAAGGGAACCGATCTTAGCTTGCACGGTCCTGATGACCTCGAAGCTGTTGCAGCTGCGCTCAACGGGCGTCCGCGCAAAACCCTCGGCTGGAGAACCCCGGCAGAGGCACTGGACGCGCTGCTCACGAACGCCGAAACTGACCATGTTGCGACGACCGATTGAGTCCGCCCAATACTGTTCCCATGACTACCAAAAAATTATGCGGAACCACGGCCTGACCGCGTCCATGAGTGGAAAGGGAAATTGCTACAACGCTGCTGTCGAGAGCTTTTTCAAATCCCTTAAGGCGGAAATGGTTTGGCGCAGAAACTGGCAGACCCGCAGGGAGGTCGAAGTTGCCCTCTTCGAATACATCAACGGATTCTATAACTTCCGCCGCAAACATTCAGCCTTGGGCTGGAAAAGCCCCGTGGCATTCGAACGAAAGGCCGCTTAACATGAGCACCTGATCGGAACAGGACCGCGACAGGTCCACTTCTGCTAAAGGAGCCTGATGAATGGTAGTGGATGACAGAGACTGCCATTCCGTCAATGCCACAAAAACCTATAGGCTCAGACGGCTGAAAGATTGATAGCAGTTCTCTGGTAGCTCAGGGATGTTTGCACAAATCTGCCTGTGATCAGGTAAGTATACCTAGAGGCTATTAGAACTTGTTGATGGGGATCTTGAGGTAACTGTTGCCATCGGCTTCGGGCGCTGGAAGCGCGCCGCCGCGCAAGTTGACCTGAAGGGCGTATAGCATACGATCAGGCAAGCTGAGTACGGCATCCCGCTTTTCACGAGCCGCAATAAAATCTGCCCTCGTTACTCCTTCCTTCACATGCTTGTTAAATTTCAAGTGCTCATCCACTGTCGCTTCCCACATCGGCTCGGGACGCTCATCGGTACCGTAGTCATGTCCAATGAAAATACGAGTTTCTCTAGGAAATGAAAGAATTTCTTGAATTGATTCCCAAAGCTGAGCCGCGCTTCCTCCGGGAAAGTCGGCACGGGATGAGCCCACGTCAGGATACATAAGTGTGTCATGAGCAAAGACTGCGTCACCAACAATATACGTGATAGAACCCAATGTATGGCCAGGCGAGAGTATGACACGGAAGGATAGAGAGCCAACTTCGAACGTATCACCGTTCGCAAAGAGCAAGTCAAAATAACGCTCGGGCTGGAAAGCTTCCGGCTCATTATAGTATTCGCGCCAAAGCTTGGCGATGTTTTGGATTTTCTCTCCGATTGCGTTGGGCTTGCCGGTGCGCTGCTTAAGCCAGTGGGATGCCATAAGGTGATCAGCGTGCGGATGCGTATCAAGAATCCGATTCAATACCAGCCCGTTCTCTTGGATCAGTGCTAATGTTAGCTCAGCACTTTCAGTAGAGGTGCGGGCAGCGGCAGGGTCAAAATTCAGGACGGTATCGATAACAACTGCGGCCTTAGTCTCTGGGCAAGCCACAACATACTGAATCGAGCCGCTGGCCCCTTCATATATACCCCAGACATCCGGGCTACCGCGGCCGGTGGTTGGAGAGTGGCGGGTCAAATGATGATACTCGGTCATAGCTGCTTTTCCATAGATTTTTATTTTTTTATCTTAACTATTAGATGAGAGGATCGATTAGACACGTATTGTCATGTTGTAATACAGACAATACGCCATTTCATCCAATGCTACCCAAAGCCGGAAAATTATCTAGCAGCCAGTAGGCAAGGCGTGGTAACTGTCCCGTCATTATTGCTAGCCCCATGATAACCATGACTCCCCCTGCGACCTTGTAGAGAACACGTCCCGCACTCCCAAACTTTTTGAGGCGCTTAGTAATTGTATCAATAAAGATCGCTGCGAGAAGAAAGGGGACCCCAAGCCCTGCAGAGTAGATAGAAAGAAGTAAAATTCCGTCCGTCATTTTCGATGAGCTGGCGCTTACTGTTAGAATTGCACCAAGGATCGGGCCAATGCAGGGAGTCCAGCCAAAGGCAAAGGCCAACCCAAGGAGATAAGCCCCAAGCGGGCGTCCACCGGAAACATCTAAGCTAAGACGAAGATCTCTGGAGAATAGGCTGCTACGAAATATGCCCAGCATGAATAGCCCAAAAGCGATGACGAACGCGCCGCCTACGATGCTAAGTTCATAGTGGTAAACAAGAAGCAGATGCCCGAGCATGCTAGCGCCCGCACCAAGAAGGATGAAAACTGTTGAGAACCCAAGTACGAAACAGGCACTGAGGGCGATAGCTGGTAGGCGGGCTGACATACTATTGCGCCTTGCCTCTCCAAGATCCTGACCGGCGATGTATGAAACATAGCCTGGTACGAGCGGCAGAACACAAGGCGACAGAAATGAGATGGCACCGGCAAGAAAAGCAGCAAATACACCTACTCCAGATATTTCAAGCATGCTGGCGACTACTCCTTAGTTATTCAGTTATTATTGCGATGGCCGTCATCGGCAACAAATGTTCAAAAGAACGGCTAGATACATACCTTGCTTTAACATGACCGAATGGACACTCTGCCCAACGCGACCTGCTCCCCGGCTGGAAACGGAACCTGCATGGCGTAAGGCATTGATGCGACGCCATCATTCATGACCGTTTGGTGGAGCATCGGCATATCCGCCGCAGGTGTGGTGATGGACATCAGCGTGTCATCTGCCGTGCCGGAATTGCGGATGGTCAGATTGACCACGCCGGGTCGCGCCATGCCAATGGAGGCACGGGACCAGGCCTGAGAGACCTCCAACGCACCGGTTGTAACGGTTTCGCAGGCCAAAGCAGGGCCCGCAGCGGCGATCAGAGCGAGGGTGGCAAAGATGCGTTTCATGTGGGTCACAATCTGGCTTGAAGGTCGGCGACGATTTCGGAGGCGGGCGTGCCGTAGGCGAACTGGCCAAGCCAGTCCCCCTCGGGACTGATCAGGTAAAGGGCAGGGCTGTGGGACATGGCATATCCATCAGGCGCGTCGGCGTTGTCTTCACGCTCGTAATAGATGCGAAAGCTGTCCGCCGCAGCGCGGGTTTGTGCCGCATCCCCGGCCAAGCCGACAATGGAAGGGTGAAACGCCTCGTATACTCGTCGAGGCCCAGCTCTCTGTCGCGCTCGGGGTCGATCGAAATAAAGAGCGGCTGCACGTCGTTGGACAGTTCACCCAGATCGTCCATGACCTGAGCGACCACCTCGGCCAAGGTTGTCGGGCAGATGTCGGGACAGTTCGTGAAACCGAAAAAGACCAGGATGTTGCAGAAGCTAATCTAGACACCTGACGTTGCGCATGATGAACCGGGATGTCGGCAAGGGCGGTAGCTCTCCGGTTTTAAGTTCCAGATCCTGATCCGGCACATCGTAGTCGATCTCATTCACCAAGTATCTGCAAAACGCTTTCATCTGGCTGATCGCGATCCATTCGCCCGGGCAGCGATGGTTCATATAGTGGTCGCCACCGCCCTGTGGGATGAAGTCATAGGGGTTTTTGGTGCGGCCCCGAAACCGTTCTGGACGGAACTCAAGCGGCGCATCCCATGAACGCGGATCGGTGTTCGTACCATAGAGGTCGAGCAAGACCCTGCACCCTTCCGGAAAGTGATGCCCGCGCCACTCGAATGCGCTTTCTACCCGTGCCGCGACCGCAGGAAAAAACGGATACAGACGGCGGACCTCTTGCACGAAAGGTTCAAGCTGTCCCTCGTCATCCTTCAGCTTTTGCCGCCATTCGGGATGCCGATGCAAAGCATGCGCCGCCTGAACTATGAACACGGATACCGCAACGGTCGGACGCAGGACATTTAACATTTCTACGGCGGCCACCCTGGGGGTCAACAACTCTCCATCGAGATCGCGCCATGTCGAGATGACATGAAGGGCATTTTCCTGCGTCGGCTGAAGCTCACCATTGCGGACCTGTTGGATTAGGCGTGCTGCCCATTTTTCCAGGCGGTGGCGCGCCAGACGCGCGCCCCAATGTTTGTGGCCAAGGGCCCCGGCGTCCTGAAAAAGCGCTGTAAGCTGCGCCGTTCGGGTCTCCACCTCAGCTTCATCAAGCGGCACCCCGGCCCAAGCGCAGACAGCTCTTGTGAGCATTTCGCGCACTTCGTCATAGAGGACGACCTCGTTCCTCGCCTTCCAGTCCGGCGCATATTTTTTCAACATGTGAAGCGACGTGCTTTGAAGCGCGGCGATCCGCTCGGTTCCCATGAGTGACATGAACATCTTCTTGCGGTGCTGA
Organism: Paracoccus sp. 08; assembly: GCF_024105395.1. Classification (NCBI taxonomy): domain Bacteria; kingdom Pseudomonadati; phylum Pseudomonadota; class Alphaproteobacteria; order Rhodobacterales; family Paracoccaceae; genus Paracoccus; species Paracoccus sp. 08. The sequence continues at coordinate 22,243 of NZ_WEKR01000007.1, forward strand.
TGAGCCTCGCCGTCCAATCCCTGTACCCCGCCTTGCCCCAGCAGGGTCTTCTGTATGCGGCCTGGCATCGAGCCTGCGCGGATCAACCGGTCTTCCCGATAAAACGCTTCTGCCGCCGCCGCGCCGGTCATGCAGATCGTCTCTTGAAGAAGGATGCGGGTTTCGAACAGGTCCGTATCCAGTGCGCGGCAGGTCTCCGAAATGAACCCATATGGGTTGCGCAGCAGGGCGAATGTGCTGTCAAAGCCTTTCGCAGATGGTATGCCGAACATCGGTTACACCCCCGTTGTGTTTTCCTTGCGTTGACCCTGACCAAGCTTGTCCTTCGCAGAACGGAAGCTGTCCCAGAACAACAGGGCCGCGCCGCAGAAAATCGTTACGTCCGCAAGATTGAAGGACGGCCAATGGTATGATCCGTAATGGAAGTCGAGAAAGTCCGGAACGGCCTGATAGCGCACGCGATCGAGAATATTGCCGAGCGCGCCGCCGATGATCAGACCGAGAGCGGCAGCTGTTAGCCTGTCCGGCGCGCGCCATAACCAGATCAATAGCCATGCCACAATCACGCCAGCAAGCGCGACGAGACCCCACCACGGTACGAACCCGCCGAGCATACCGAAGCTGACCCCATCGTTCAGAACCCGCACGAGGTTAAGAAAGGGTAGAACCTCAACCCCGCTCTCAAGCTCACGTGTAGTCAGGGCGAGCGCCTTGGTGCCTTGATCGAGACCGAGCGCTGCGATTGCGCAGAGCCCACCAAGAACGCGACTGTTCATGCCGCCGCCTTCAGATCGGCCCGCGCATCGCGAATGATCGCCCAAGCGGAGTGCAGGAACAGTCCGGCGATACCGAAGGCGACGATAAGGTCGGGCCACGCGCTGCCCAGCCAAGCTACGAGACCGGCGGCGATGACGACCGCCGCATTGCCGATGGCGTCGTTGCGCGAGAAGAGCCAGACGGCCCGCATGTTCGCGTCGCCCTTGCGGAACCGCAGCAGCGGCAGAACGGAGACGACATTGACGACAAGGGCGATCATGCCGAGCAGGCCCATGAGACCTGCATCCGGCGTCGTCCGTTCGAAGACCCGGACGATCGTCGTGCCGAGGACGCCAAGACCGAGGAGCCCGAGGAAAATGCCCTGGATCAGGGCCGACCGAGCCCGCCAGGCGAGGCTCCAGCCAATGGCCAGCAGGCCGAGGAAGGTGATCGCGCCATCGCCGATGAAATCGAGCGCATCGGCCTTCACGGCCTGTGACCCGGCGATGAATCCGCCGATCATTTCAAGGACGCCGTAACCCACGTTCAGGATCACGACGATCCAGAGAGCGCGTCGGTAGGCCGGATCCTGATGAGCCGGATTCGGCGGAATATCTCCATCGCCCTCGATCCGGTCGAAGCCGTAACCGGTCACCGCAACGGCCTTTTCGATATCTGGCAGGCGCGCCTCGGAGGCGTTCAGTGTCATGATGTGCGTTGCGGCCGACACCTTCACATCGTCGGGCGCTACTCCGGCCGACTGCGCCGCCCGTTCGATCTGCGCGGCATCCTTTGCGCAATCCATACCGGAAACCCGGTAACGGAAGGGCGGGGCATCAGCCGTCGATCCGGCTCTTTCGGTGTTGGCCATGGTCGCGCTATTCCTGCTAGGATGAATCGAAGAACAACATATCAGCGAGGAGTGATATGGTGCAAATCGTCGATGACCGCAAGAGCGCGACCATCGAGCGACGGGCGAAATTGTTCCGCGGCTTCGCGGACCCGAGCCGCCTGGCCATTCTCGGTGCACTTTGCAATGAGCCATTGGCCGTTCACGAGATCGTCGAGCGGACGGAACTATCGCAACCCAACGTCTCCAACCACCTGAGGTGCCTGCTGGACTGCGGGCTTGTCGCCAGCGACCGCGATGGGCGCTTCATCCGCTACCGTATCAGCAGCCCGCGCATCACGGTCCTTCTGAGCGATGTAGACTCACTTCTCGACGTGGTCTCAGAGGGTGTTGACGCGTGTAACAATTATCGTGGGGAATGAACGATCAAATTTTGACCGACACACACGGCATGATGCACCGTAGCGCTTCGAAGGCACAGCTTGCCGACAGCTATTGCAGGCGGCTCGCGCTCGCCGTGAAAATCCAGTCCTTCATCTTATCACTCAAAAAGAATATTCCCTAACTAGGCGGATCGAGGGCCTGAAGTTTCATGGAACTGGCTATGCGGGTGATGGTCATGATCGTTTGGGGGTCATTCCATTCACGCTGACATCTCAGCCGCATGGGCTTGTTGCGGCTGCACTTGCGACTGAATATGGGATTGGCGTCAGAAGCGGCTGCTTTTGCGCCCATCCGTACCTGATCCGCTTGCTTGGACTTTCGCCAGACGCGGTCGAGAAGGTACGCATTGACATGGCCCGGGGCGACCGCCGCACAGTGCCTGGAATGGTCCGGATCAGTTTCGGAATGTACAATTCAACCGATGACATCGATCAGCTTGCCATTGCCCTGGAACAGATTGCCGCCGGTCAGTTCAACGGGATCTACAGCCAGGAGCGGGAAAGTGGCGACTACAGCGCTCTTGGCTGGAAAAGCAACACGGCCTCGGCCTTTTCCCTGGGCGCGGCATGAACCCGAAACGACCGGGCCAAAGCCTTTGTATTCGCCTCGGGCCTGAAACTGAGCCTTTGGCCTATTTCCAAGACTGAACAGAATGAATGATAATTGCCGTATCCATCGCCAAATCCTCGGCGATGGATACTCCGCTGTCACGGTCCTGCCGGTAATCCCGGCAACCTCTCTTCACAGTTTCACACCTCTCAGGCGCAATGCATTGGCGATGACCGAAACGGAGGACAGGCTCATCGCCGCTGCGGCGAACATCGGCGAAAGGAGCAGTCCGAAGAACGGGTAGAGCAGACCGGCTGCCACCGGCACTCCTGCCGCGTTATAGATCATCGCGAAGAACAGGTTCTGCCGGATGTTGCTCATGGTCGCCTGCGACAAGCGCCGTGCGCGTACAATGCCACCAAGATCGCCTTTCAGCAGGGTGATCCCGGCACTTTCGATGGCAACGTCGGCACCTGTTCCCATGGCGATGCCCACGTCGGCCTGAGCGAGTGCCGGCGCATCGTTGACTCCGTCTCCGGCCATGGCGACCTTGCGACCCTCAGCCTGAAGATCGCGGATGATCCGGGCCTTGTCCTCGGGTAACACGTCGGCCCGGATCTCTTCGATCCCGAGGCGTCCGGCGATGGCGCGGGCAGTGCGCTCGTTATCGCCCGTCGCCATCACGATGCGGAAACCCAGTTCGCGCAGCGCCTTCAACGCTTCGGGCGTCGTTTCCTTGACGGGATCTGCAACGCTGACCAGACCTGCAATCACTCCGTCGACCACGATGAACATGACGGTTTCGCCCTCGTCCCGGCGTGCGTTCGCAGCCTCGGCCGCGGCCGGTGCATCGATCCCGAGTTCGGCCAGCATCCTGGCATTGCCAAGAGCAACGGATTTTCCGTCGACCACGCCCTTGACCCCCATGCCGGTGACAGCCTCGAAGTCATCTGCTTGTGCCAGGCTCAATCCGCGAGCTTCGGCACCGCGCACGATGGCCTCGGCCAGAGGGTGCTCAGATCCTCGTTCCAGGCTGGCCGCGAGACGCAGAATCTCGTTCTCGTCATGACCCCGTTCTGGTAGAAGCGCCGCAAGTTCCGGCTTGCCGACCGTCAGCGTGCCGGTCTTGTCGACGATCAGGGTGTCGACCTTCTCGAAGGCCTCCAGCGCTTCGGCATTCTTGATGAGAACGCCCGCCTGAGCGCCTCGGCCTGTGGCCGTCATGATCGACATCGGGGTCGCAAGCCCGAGGGCGCAGGGGCAGGCGATGATAAGAACAGCAATGGCCGAGACGAGTGCATAGGCCAGGGCGGGGGCCGGACCCCAAATCGACCAGGCGATAAAGGACAAGATCGCAACGGCGATAACAGCCGGGACAAAATATCCCGCCACCGCGTCGGCGAGCTTCTGGATCGGGGCACGCGACCGCTGTGCCGCTGCCACCATCTCCACGATCTGCGCAAGCATCGTATCCTTGCCCACGCGCCTGGCCTCGATGATCAGACTTCCGTTGCCGTTGATGGTGGCCCCTGTCACCGGATCGCCGTGAGCTTTCTCGACGGGAACCGGCTCGCCGGTGAGCATGGATTCGTCAACGAAGGAACGCCCGTCCACCACCTCGCCATCAACGGGAACCTTCTCGCCTGGCCGGATACGGAGGCGGCCGCCGATCTGCACGTCTTCGAGCGGGACCTCCTCCTCCTCACCGTTTTTGCGGATGACACGAGCACTCTTGGCGGCAAGATCAAGAAGCGCCCGGATCGCCGATCCTGTCCGTTCGCGCGCCCGCAGTTCGAGGATCTGCCCGAGAAGGACAAGAACCACGATGACGGCCCCAGCCTCGAAATAGATGCCAACATTTCCTTCCGCATCACGGAAACCGGCCGGGAACAGCTGTGGCGCGATGACAGCAACCGTGCTGAAGCTCCACGCGGCGAAAACCCCCATGCCGATCAGGCTGAACATGTTCAGGTTCATGCTGCGAAAGCTTTTCCAGCCGCGCACGAGGAACGGCCAACCGGCCCACAGGATCACCGGCGTCGCCAAAATCAGTTCCAGCCAGTGCGCGGCCCGCTCGCCGGTCCAGCTGCGAAGGGGGAGGCCGATATAGCCCCCCATGGCCAGAAGCACCACCGGCACGGTCAGCACGAGGCCCACCCGGAACCTGCGGGTAAAATCCACCAGCTCCGGGTTCGGGCCCTCGTCTCCCTGAGGGACACCCTTTGGTTCCAAGGCCATTCCGCAGATCGGGCAATCTCCAGGGCCGACCTGCTCGATCTCTGGATGCATGGGGCAGGTATAGGTCGTGCCTGCGGGCATTGGTTCCGGCGTCGGCCGACCCTTCAGATAGGTCGCTGGCGCGGTATCGAACTTATCCTTGCAGCGAGGTGAACAGAAGTAGAAGCGCTCGCCCTCGTGCTTCGACAGATGTTGCGCCGTCGCGCGGTTGACTGACATCCCGCAAACCGGATCAACGGCTTCGACATAGGTTTCGGGCTCGGCCGCAAATTTGTTACGGCATCCATCCGAGCAGAAATGGTAAAGATGGCCTGCGTGCTCGTGGTGGAAACTGCTGCCTGCGTCGGCCGTCATGCCGCAGACTGGATCGCGCACTGTGGCTTTCTGGGCATCCGGATTGTTCATCTGGCTCTCCTTTGTGCAAAGGCATTGTTCCGGGATCAATCTGGGGCCTCCAGCCACTGGAAGGTCAAGGGAGTGCAAAAAAGAACTTTGACCTGTTGACCCTCCAGTAGGTGGAGGCCCTATCTGGGGAGCAAGGATGAAGGAGGTCGGCATGAACATCGGCAACGTGTCGGAACGCAGCGGTCTGCCCGTGAAGACGATCCGCTACTACGAGGACATCGGCCTGGTGCGATCTGAACGGAGCAGCAATGGCTATCGGCTGTTCAGGGAGGACCACCTTCACAAGCTGAAGTTCATTGGCCGCGCCAGATCGCTTGGGTTCAGCCTGGAAGACTGTCGCGAGCTGATGGCTCTCTACGAAGATCGTGCATCTGCGGCTGCCGACGCAAAGGAGATCGCCCGGCATCATATTTTCCGGGTGGAGCAGAAGATCGTGGAGCTCCAGAGTATGACCGCAACGCTTCAACGCCTGGTCGCCCTTTGTGATCAGGGAAATCGGCCTGAATGCCCTATCCTGAACGACCTCCCGCAAGGACAAAGCAGTTCAGAGGACAAGGAAATGTCCCTCTCACATTGTCGCGAAGAGTCGGCAGTGGATTCTCTTGGAAAGAAGGCATAGATTAAGCGCCATGACCGTGTTCAGCCGCATGCTTCTCGTTCTTGTGCTTGCCGTATTTGCGGCAGGGTCAGTCGTGCATGCGGCTGGAGCGAGCACGATGGCAGTTGATATGGCTATGGTCGAGATGTCGGACATGGATCCTGCCAGTATGGGTTCCGCCGATTGCAATGCCTGCGGCGACGAAGACGGAGCAGGCACTGCAGTGTGCGATCTTGTCTGTTCGGCAGGAGGCTTCGCTGCCGTTCCTGAGGCCGACACGCCTGAACTCAGACCCACGACGCATGACCTGCGGCAGCAGTTCAGCGATGTGAAGCTCAGCGGCGTCGGCAATTTGCCGCTCCGAGACCCCCCACGATCCAATCCTCTGATCTGACCGCTTTTGGCGCGTGATGCGTCAAAAGCCGGTCCCGTGGAGGCGTCAGCCTCCGGTCTGGTCCTGTCTCGCCCCAAAGCGCGACTGCCAGCAGCCGACCCGGATCATGAGGTAGTCCCATGTCACCCAAATCACCTTCGATGCTTTCGCGTCGCCTGTTTCTCTTCTCTGCCGCAAGTGCGGCAAGCATTCTGGCGCTTCCGTTGTCGAGCATCGCATCCATTCCGGCCCCCCGAGCGGTGGCATTCGACGGCGACAGCATCCTGCTTGCAGCCGACCGTCTTTTCCGCAGCGACAATGCCGGTCGCTCCTGGGCGGCGCTTGCCGCGCCAGGACCCGTCTTTGCGCTGGCAACCCATCCCGCGCTTTCCGGCCGCATCCTTGCCGCCCTCGATCGAGGCATCGCCCTGTCGGACGACGGCGGACAGATCTGGCAGGTCCGCGATGACGGCTTGCCTGAGGCCAAGGTTCTGGCAATCGCCATGGCTACCCGCGCCCCTGACACCTTCTACGCCGCGCTGGAGGGCGACGGGCTGTGGATGTCGGAGGATGCAGGCCAGTCCTGGAGCCTGGCGATGGACCGCCCCTGGCTCAATGAAGCGGAGCGCGATCCGCTGGCCTTGACCTCTGTCGATCTGGAGAGCGGCATGGGCGGGATCTGGCTCTATGCGGGCACCGAGACCGGTCTGACCCGCGTGCCCGACTGCTTCTGCCGGTGGCAGGATGTTCAGCCCGGTGACGCCATGGATGCGCTGGTCTCGCAGGATGCCCCACCGTCCGAGGCCCCGCTGCCCGAGGGCGAGGCGGTCCTGTCGTTGGTCAGTGCCCCCTCGTCGCCCGCCACCCTCCATGCCGCGCTTCCCTCGGGCATCTGGACCTCGAAGGACGGTGGCGTGGTTTGGGCGCGGGAGGCGCAGCAGCCTGCCACCGCCCTCGCCGTTCATTCAGAGGACAAGACATATCTCGCCGCCATCATCGGCGGCAGCCTGCACCTCAGTCGCGATGGCGGCAAAAGCTGGACCGCAATTGCGGTCGCATGAAGGAGATGACCATGAAAAAGATGATTGCCGCCGCCACGCTGGCTGCCCTTGGAGCCGGTGGCGCCTTCGCCTTCACCAGCCTTGCTCCGGCACAGGGCGAGCTTGCCCCGATGCCGGTCGTGGCGGCGGCCGACGCCGCCCACCAGGTCACGATCTGGCGGGACCCTGGCTGCGGCTGCTGCGACACTTACGCCGATTATCTTGAAGCGCATGGCTATGTCGTGACGCTGGTGGACGACCGCAACTTCGACCGCCGCTCGGTGGATGTGGGCGTGCCGGAACAAGGCCTCGGCTGCCATCTGGCAGAGGTGGACGGCTATTACGTCAGCGGCCTCGTGCCGGTCGAGATCATCGAACGGCTGGTGACCGAGCGCCCGGACATCGACGGCATCACGCTGCCCGGCATGCCTTCGAACGCACCGGGCATGGCGCAGGTCAAGACCGGGACCCTCAAGACCTATTCCTTCGGCGAGGACGGCGTGGCCGTTTATTCTGATGAGTGAGTGCATGGGAATGATGGGCGGCCCGATGATGGGCATCATGATGCTGGGCGGCGGGGTGTTCATGCTGCTCGTAGTGACGGTGCTGGTGCTGGCCCTTGTTGCGCTGGTGAAACATCTTCGGGGGCGGGGATGAAGCGGCTCGGCCTGATCCTGTCGGGCGCGGCGGTCGCAGGAGCCGCCGCACTGGCAGCAGGGGCGACGCAGTCTGAGTCTGCCGCCGAGGGCGTGACTTTCATGGGTGAACCTGTGACGGCCGATAATATCACGCTCGGGCAGGAGATCTACGCCGCCAACTGCGCCTCCTGCCACGGTGCCGATCTTGAGGGACAGCCCGATTGGAAGCGCAGGCTCGACAACGGCCGCATGCCGGCCCCGCCCCATGATAAGACCGGCCACACCTGGCACCACCCCGATAACCAGCTGTTCACCATCACCAAGCTGGGCGTAGAAGCCGTGGTCGAAGGGTACGAGAGCGACATGCCGGCTTTCGAGGGCATCCTGACGGATGCCGAGATCCGGTCCGTGCTCGGCTATATCAAGAGCACCTGGCCCCAACGGGAGCGCGGCTTCCAAGCCGAGGTGACCGGCAAAGAAAAGGCTGCGCCGTGAGCACCGAAGCGAAGGCCAGACGGAGTTCCTGGTGGGCCCTGTTGCCGCTCACTGTCTTCGCAGGGCTGGCAGCGGCGTTCTTCTGGGGTCTCTTCAGCAAGGCCGATGAGCTGCCCTCCGCGCTCGTCGGTCGCCAGGTTCCCGAGTTCGCCCTGCCACCCATCGAAGGCATGGCGGAGCGCTTCTCCAATGCCGACCTGCGCGGGAAGGTGTCCATCGTCAATGTCTGGGCTTCGTGGTGCGTGCCGTGCCGGGTCGAGATGCCGCTGCTGGTCGAGCTGGCCGAAACCGGTGCCGTCCCGATCTTCGGGATCAACTACAAGGATGCGCCGGAGGCTGCGCGGGCGTTCCTGGACGATTTGGGAAACCCTTACACGCGGATCGGCGCCGACCGGAACGGTCGTGTCTCCATTGACTGGGGCGTCTATGGACTGCCCGAAACCTTCGTGATCGATGCCGAAGGGCAGATCGCATACAAGCATGTCGGCCCCTTCGATCGCCGCGCTCTCGAGGAAAAGATCCTGCCGATCGTGCGGCGCCTCCAGGCGGAGGCAGGGACATGATGCGCCGCGCGGTTCTGACGGGAGCCCTGGTGCTTGCGGCGGCGCCGGCTTCTGCCCGTGTGCCCCTCAGGCTGCATGACGTCCCGCGCAGGATGCTATCAACCAGCTTTGTCGACCAGCAGGGACGGAAGCTGGCGCTGGCCGACTTCCGCGGACAGATCGTTTTGCTGAACATCTGGGCGACGTGGTGCCCGCCCTGCATTGACGAGATGCCGGCGCTCGACAGGCTCCAGGTCCGTCTCGACGACAGCGGCTTTCATGTTCTTGCGCTTTCGATCGACGAGAGAATGGCGGAGGTGCGCCGGTTTTACGACAACCTCGGCATCCGACACCTCGAACCGTATCTGGCCCAAAAATCACGCGTCATGGCGGACATCGCTGCGGTCGGCTTGCCAACAACAATCCTCATCGACCGGGGCGGCCGCGAACGTGGCCGCCTCGTCGGTCCTGCCGAATGGGACGGCCGTGCCGCCATTCGCCTGATCCAGTCCCTCAACGAAGAAAGGAACCTCAGCCAATGACCTAGATAGACGCGGGGGCGCATCCGCAGCCAACCCGTCCCCGCATCGGCATCCGCCCTGGCCGCCGCACCCTGATCCTTGCAGCGCTCGCCCTTGTCACCGCCGGAATGGCGATGAACTGGGGCTGGCTTGTCGCTGTCGGGGCTGCGCCGCTGATCCTCAGTCTGGCGCCCTGCATTGCGATGTGCGGGCTGGGTCTGTGCATGATGAGCGGCTCGAAATCTTGCGCAAGCAAGACTGGCGCGGCGGAAATGCCGCGCTCTACCACTGACTGAACCGAAACCACAGGAGAAGACCATGAACACGACGATCAAATCCACCCTGACCGCAACTGCCCTGGCAGCGCTGCTGGCGACTGCCGCCGTCGCGCAAAACAGCGCCACCAGCACCACCGATGCGCCCGAGCAGGAAACCATGCAGGGCGACATGATGCACGGTGACATGAAGGACGGCCAGATGATGGGCGGCGACATGAAGGGCATGATGCAGATGATGGAGAACTGCAACGAGATGATGCAGACCATGAACGAGCACATGAAGTCCCATGACGAAGCCGGCAGCGAAGGCTGACGAAAGAAAAATCCCGCTCGCGCACTCGGTGCGGGCGGGATGAAAGCGACAGACATGACAAAGATTTCCCCGACCGGCATCAAGCGCCTGCGCCTTGTCCTCTGGTCCGCCACCCTCCTCGCCGCAATCGCGGTAGGGCTCGCGCTGTGGATGGCGCCGCCCGTGCCAGCCGCATCCGCGCCGACATTCCAAGGCGAGGCCGACATCCGCTCGGCCTTTACCCTTACCGACCATAACGGGCGGGCCGTGACAGAGGCGGACTATGCAGGGCGCTGGCAGCTCGTGTTCTTTGGCTTCACGCATTGCCCCGACATCTGCCCGACCACGCTTGCCTACATGGCCAACGTTCTCGACCTCCTTGGCAGCAAGGCGGACAACGTCGCGCCACTCTTCGTGACCGTGGACCCTGCACGGGACACGGTGCCGGTGATGGCTGCATATGTCTCCGCCTTTCACCCGCGGATGATCGGCCTGACGGGAACGGAAGCACAAGTCGCCGAGGCGACCGGGAACTACCGGACATGGTTCGAGCCCGGCGAGGACGCGACCGCACCCGATGGCTATGTCATGGCCCATGCCGGACATCTCTACCTGATGCGGCCGGATGGCACATTCGAAGCCGTGTTCATGGAAGCCGACCAGCCACCCGGGGCGCTGGCCGAGGAAATCGCCATGCGGATCGAGAAAGAGGAGAGGATGCAATGAAGGTTCTTATGACTGCGCTTGCGCTGACATGGCCGGCAGTGGCCGTGGCCGAGGTCACGGTGTCCGACCCCTGGGCGCGGGCCAGCATCCTCGCCTCACGCCCGGGTGCGGCCTATCTGACGCTGCGATCTGACGTGGCCGATCAGCTGGTCGGGATCAAAAGCCCTGTGGCGGCGGAGGTCATGATCCATGCCGTCGAGACCGACGCGGCGGGGACCAGCCGGATGACGCATCTCGACAGGCTCGCGCTTGAGCCGGACGTTCCGGTAATGCTGGCGCCGGGCAGCATGCACGTGATGCTGATGGGCCTGACGGAGAAGCTGGAGGAAGGGGCGAAATTCCCACTGACGCTGTCGTTCCAGGAAGCGGGCGAGGTGACCGTCGAAGTGCCGATCCTCGGTCCCGGCGCTTCCGGTCCGGAGGCGGAATGAGAATGCGCCATGCCTTCGCTGCCGCAGTCCTGCTGGCCTCCCCGGCCTTTGCACATCACCCCGGGGATCGACTGGACGAGGTGACGGCTGCCAGGGAGCCAGCCTTCGAGGTGACGGACACCCGCAGCCTGCCCCATCTGGAACTTATCGATGCCGCAAGTCGCGGCGTTGAACTTGACGGAATGACCGACAGGATCATCGTCCTCAGCTTCACGCCCGAAGGCTGCGGTGCGCCTTGTGATGCGCAGCAGCGGCTGATCGAACGGGTCCGGCAGGCCGTGAACATTACCCCGATGCAGAACATGGTGAGCTTTGTGAATGTTGCAGAGCCGGGCGCGGCCTGGTTCGCTGCCGGTGAAAACTGCATCCAGGCCTCTTCGCTCCCGGGTGAACCGGTTGCCGATCTTTCCGAGGCGTTCTCCGGGCTTTCCTCGCGCGGCGGAACGGAACCGGCGGTCCACATCATTGACCGTGGCGGGCGGCATGCAGGCCTGTTTCATGGCAGCGCGTTCCGTCACGCAGACATGATGCTCTACATCAACGGCCTGACGAACATGCGGCCGCCCGAGCCAGGCTTCCGTGACAAACTAGGCGAGCTCTTCAGATGATACGAGACCTGCACCAGGCGGTGCGTCCGGATTGGTTGTCGGCCTTGCGGCGCTATATTCTGTATTCGTCCATTGGACATCTCGTGTGGGAAGTCCTGCACGTTCAGCTCTATACGATCTGGGTCGAGGGCAGCTGGAACGAGATTGCCTTCGCTGTCGTGCATTGCACTGGCGGCGACTTGTTGATCGCGGCCAGCACCTTGCTTCTGGCCCTGTTCTTGACCGGACACCCTGCGTGGCCCGGCCGGCGGGCGGGGCCGGTTCTGGTCCTGGCGGTGGTTTTCGGCGTTTTCTACACCGTGTTCAGCGAATGGCTGAACATCGAGCTGCGCGGTGCTTGGGCCTACCGCGAGGCAATGCCGGTTGTGCCATTGCTGAACGCCGGTCTGACGCCGCTTCTTCAATGGGTCGTCGTGCCGACGGTGTGTCTTCTGGCCGCGCGTCGGCTGAACCCCGCGCCGCCCGTCGAAGGGAGGCTTGAGAATTGACCGATCTTTCGGCTCTCGGTCTCACCGTTCCCCTCCTTGCAGGGGCGATCTCCTTCCTGTCTCCCTGTGTCTTGCCGCTTGTGCCGGGCTATGTTTCCTATATCGCAGGGCGAAACGCTGTTTCCGAGCCATCGCGGAGCCGGGCGGTCTGGCTCAGCCTCTGTTTCGTATTCGGCTTTTCCACCATCTTCATTGCTCTCGGGGCCTCGGCGACAGCACTCGGCCAGGCCCTTCTCGGCTGGCGCTACGAGTTGAACCTTGTTGGCGGCGTCATCATCATCCTGTTCGGCCTCTTCATGATGGGCGCGGCCCGTCTGTCAGCAATGGAGCGCGACCTGCGGTTCAACTTCGACCTGCCCGGGGGGCAGCCGCTTGCCTCCTACATCCTCGGGCTTGCCTTCGGGTTTGGTTGGACACCCTGCATCGGCCCTATCCTTGGGGCGATTCTGACCGCCAGTGCCGCGAGCGCGACTATTGGCGAGGGCGTGGCAATGCTGGCCATCTACTCCGTCGGCCTCGGCATCCCTTTTCTTCTGGTCGCGGCCTTTGCGGACGGGGTTTCACTTCGCCTACGCCGACTTCGAAACGCAGGCCGATGGCTGCACAAAGTGGCGGGTGTCATCATGGTACTCATGGGCATCCTGATGGCGACGAACAGTTTTAGTGCGCTGTCTTATCGGATGCTCGAAATGTTTCCAGCGCTTGGTCGCTTGGGCTGAAGCGTATTGGTCCTGCACCGGTTTCACCTCGTTTTGCTGAGCGCAATATTCAAGGAGACCGAAGATGACAGTGATAGGCCACGATGGGTGCAAACGGGATGCCATTCGCATTCTTCACCGGCAGCTGGCTCGTTTTGCCTAGTGGCTGCTGGGCAAATTGCCATTCCTTGGCACAAAGCGGATGACAGGCTGAAAGGAAACGCCTCATGGGAATATACGACACCTTCATTCTCCCCCGATTGACACATCTTGCGATGGGTCACCGAATGCTTACGCCGCTTCGTGAACGGGCCGTCGCGGGGGCGGCCGGCGAAGTCCTGGAGCTGGGCGTTGGCTCGGGGCTGAACCTGCCATATTATGACGCTGGCGTTTTGAGGCTGGTGGGGATCGACACCTCGGCACCTCTTGTGGAAATGGCGCTGAGGCGGGCGTCCGCGCTCCGCTACCCGGCAAATATTTTACAGGCAAGCGCGGAAGATCTCCCGTTCGCAGACCGTAGTTTCGATACCGTTGTGGTCACTTGGACGCTGTGCAGCGTTGGCGACGTCCGCAAGGTTCTGCGTGAAGTGAAACGGGTGCTGAGGCCAGGCGGCCGTCTGCACTTTGCCGAACACGGTCAGGCACCGGATAGGAACATCAGGATCTGGCAAGAGCGGATCACGCCCTTGTGGCGCCTCTGCGCTGGCAACTGCCATCTGGACCGGCCCACGGCGACTCTCCTGACGGAAGGTGGATTTCATGTTGAAAACTTGAGCACAGGCTATCTGCCAGGGCCCAAACCCCTCACCTTCATGTACGAGGGGCGTGCGCGACTTTAAAAGCAGACGGGGTCGTCATCATTGCCATTGCGCGCAGGCTCATCACCATCGCACACGCCATCCTCAAAACCGGCGAGACATGGCGGCATCAGATGGCCTGATAAACATAATTGCTAACATTTTCGCAGCAATCGGAGATTCCGATAGCCCGTGAATGTCAAGCAAAAACGTCATTCTGACCTTTTTTCAGACCAAAAGGTTATACTGCTTTCTTAGGTTAACAAACGCGTTCACTAGCGGCCGTTCCAAACCTGCAACGCGGATCAACGAATGCCCGCCTCCCCTGCCCTTTTTTCAAAGTGTTCAAAAACGATCCTTTTTGAACATGGGGCAGGGCGATCATTGATCCATCGAGCAGCTACTTTTTGACGGCGCTAAGTAGATGAGGAAAGCTACGATGCCATTTTGGCTGATATGATAGACTTACTGGCTAACTGATTTGGAAAAATGGAATATCTTCTTGTATCCCCAGAAATGTCCACGAAATATGTGGATAGCTTTGGGTTGCGGCGAAGCGACGACAATGACCAAGAACTGCGCGGTGTTACATAACAAAGCTTATAGACGATTTTGGCGTGAGGCAGGGTGGGTCCTCCTCAGAGGTGCGACAAGCCATGATTTGCTGGCTTTTGCAGAGGAAGGAACATGCTCTCGGGATCGAATCTCACCCTGCCCGAGCGCTGCATCAGGCGTGTTGTCGGTCATGTGTGCTCACGCCGGGATCGGCGATGGGACAGTTTGCGGCGGAATTTTTTGCGGTCACCGGAGCGTTGAAGCCTGGCGACAGAGATAGTGACGGGCAAACTTGAGTGGCGTGTGAGTGGTTATCCACAGTTCCCGTGGATGTTTCCGGGGATAGACAGAAATCTCACAACAAATTGAGATGCTTAACTTAATAAGTTCACTGTCTGCGAAGACGCTCCAGTGAGCAGTACTTATCAAAAGGCCAACTTTGGGAAGCTCAGGTAGCAGACCCGAACATTCTCATCCCCTGTGTCGGGAGCCGCAAAGGCTGCGCGCGTCGTGCAGCGTGCCCATGAGATCTTCCCCGTCCTATTGGTGCGCAGTCCGCGTCGCGTGATCAAGACGATGGGTTGCAGGAGCCTGCCCGGCAAGCTTGTGCGCCGCGATGTTGAATGCGAAAGATATGCTGACAAGGCGAACGCGCACGAGGACGCAGAAATGAACAATAGATCCTTCATGGTCTTGGCAGCTGTCTTGATCACCGCCGGTTGTGGAAACATGACAGCTCGGACAGCAGCGCCGGAAACCAATTTCCAAAGTCTTCCGCCAACCCTCATAGCTCTCGTCGCGCCGGGGCAGGACGTTGCCACGGCGCGGCTTCTCCCGGATGATAACTGCTATTGGTACGAACATCGCGGACAAGTCGAAACTACCCTGCTTCCGCTGACCACAGTTGAGGGTCGTCCGATTTGCATGCAATCGCAGCCTTCAACCTGATCGGGTTGTGCTGGGGTCGGATTTCACGACCGAGGCTGCTCTAGCTCCCTGTCGCTATGCTCTCCGCAGCCGAATAAAGAAATGCGGTGGAGCTGATTTCGACATTTGAATAAAGATCGTTTATATGCGCCATGACCATCCGGACGCAGCCAGAACTGGCACTCGTGCCAATGCTTCTGGGAAACGGGGTTCCATGGATGCGCAAGTAGGTATCTCTTTCGCCGACATAGAGGTAAAGAGCTCGTGAGCCGAGTGCATTTTCAGGGCCGGGTTCCACCCCACCTTCAAATTGAGCGTAAATCTCTGGCTCTCGGGCAATCATGCTTTGCGTAGGTGTCCAATGTGGCCATTCGACCTTTCGCTTAATGGTATAAACCCCAGGCTCATACAAATCGCCCCTCCCGATGGCCACGCCGTACCGCATCGCGGTTCCCCCTGCTTCGATGTGGTAAAGATACTTTGCCACAGCATCCACATGGATATCACCCGGCACCAGGCCCTCGTTGGCCTGCACTCTTTGCGGTAAGAAACGCGGGTGCAAGCCCCACGGGTTGGATGTTGCTGCATTATAGCCGGGAGGGGTAACCTGTGCGTCCCATGCTGCCTTCTGACTAACGGTCGGCCATGATTCCGCAAACAGTGGACTGGAAACGGAAGCTGAAAACAACGCAGTGGTGGTCTGAATAAAGTGTCGCCGTGTCAACATGTTGTGTGCTCCTGTACTGCATTCGACATCGTCACAGCATGTGCTTTGATGCAACCGGTCCAACACAAATAATAAGGCCCCCAGATCAAGTTCGCTTGTGCCACCGGCTGATTTTTGGCGTCGGAAGGTTCTGGTGATGTAATTGTCCCCGATTTGCCTCACCCGGTGGGTCTCGATCTTAACGAAAGTCTGATGAATTTAGATTATCAGTCAGGCCAGGCGATCATATTGTCGTGCGTGTTGCGAACATCTCACGTCGGTGCAAATTATCGCCCCCTTGGGTTAGGTTGATGGCCGGTCGTTGGCTATTGTCTGATCTGACATGCCAAGGTCGAACACGAGAGGCGGAAATGGTCAATCATCCTACGTCCAGTAATCGGAGAACCTTTCTTCGTGGACTGGCGGCGGCCGGAGTCATTTTCCCGGCAACATCGGCGTTTGGTCAGGGTCTCGACCCCTATACCGGGCAGCCTATCTATGAAAATACGCCTGCTCCCGCTCCGCCCCCCGCAGGTCAAGGACTGGGCACCAGCGCGCCTGAGCGCAATCTCTCTTCATTCCGGGCACGGCACTGGAGCGAATTCTATCCCACGATCGGGAAAGGTGTCATTCTGGCGGACGTCACATCACGAGCGGTGCATTACTGGTCGACTGACGAAAGCGTCCAGTTTATCTTTCCCTGCTCGATCCCGATGACTGAAGACCTGACGCGACGGGGCCAGGCAGAAATTGTCCGGAAGGTGAAGAACCCGCCTTGGACTCCGACGGCCAGCATGCGCGAGAGAGACCCCAATCTTCCGCAGCAGGTGGCGGGCGGCGATCCTTTAAATCCCCTTGGGGCCTATGGGCTTTACCTGTCTTGGCCGGCCTATCTCGTGCACGGCACCGCAGATACGCGCAAGATCGGGCGGAAATCCTCGTCCGGGTGCTATGGGCTCTATAACGAACATGTCGCCCAGCTCTTTGAGGTCGCCGAAATCGGAACCCAAGTCACGGTGTTCTGATAACGAAGGATCGGGTATTGTCAGCGGCTTTTTAGTCCTCGGCGCTGCCCGACGATTTTGGAGGAGGCCGCGTTGCTGCTGCAAATTTCAGCTGTGACTTGGTTCGTCTCCCGCTATGGGTAGAGCATCACCGGGACGCCAGGCTGAAGCATCGCGTAGACATCCTCGATTTCCTGATCGGTCAATGCCAGACAACCCGCGGTCCAGTCCCGGTTGTTCGGCGCAAACCTGTTGCCCTCCGGACCGCGGCCATGGAACATGATGTCGCTGCCTGCACTGCGTCCGAACTGCGCGGCATAGGCTACATCCCGTTCGTTCGGGTAGGAGATGCCCACCGACAGGTGATATCGGCTCCGCGGATTGAAGCGGTCGATGTAGTAGAGGCCTTCCGGTGTTTTCCCGTCGCCCTCGAACTGCTTGGGGCCGAGCGGCTGGTTGCCGAGACCGAAATTATAGGATCGCAGCACGGTCTGTCCGTTCAGCAGAAACATCCGCCGTTCGGCTTTTTGCACCACCACCTGAGTGACCGGAGGACCGGAATAGCGCTTGAACTGAGGCGTAGCGCCGCGAGCTGGAGCCGTGGGTCCGGATTTCCCGCACGCGGCCAGGACGGCAAGCAAAGCGAGAGAGGCGTGGCGCCGGGAGAAGTTTGGCATCGGTCTGTTTCCTGCTCGGAGGGGCTCGATTTTTTATTGTGCTTCGGGATAGCGGGTAAAGACTTCGCTGCTGCCGTCTTGCCGGACGAGAAGCACGTCGTAGGCCTGACGCCGGCTATCGGGTCCCATGCCCGGACTACCGAATGGCATGCCGGGAACCGTCAGTCCAAGGGCATCGGGACGCTCGGCCAGCAGTCGCCGGATGTCGGCGGCAGGCACATGCCCTTCGAGGAAATAACCCTCCACGCTTCCGGTATGACAGGAGGTCAGCGCGATGGGTACGCCGAGATCGATCTTGTGCTGCATCAGCAAAGTGCCGAACCGCTCTTCGCTGGTCACCTGAAAGCCGTTTTCGCTTAGGTAGCTGGTCCATTGCTTGCAGCATTCACACCCGGTCCCCTCCACGACATGGATGGCGGTCGGGCTGTTCGCCAAGGAGAATGTCGGAGACGTGCTGGCTGCAACAGCCAGAAGCACCATGCGCCGTGTCAGTTCTATCATGATCACTCCCTCAATCTGCGTTCTGGCGGACTATCAGTCTTGCAGTGTCATCTTAGCCGACCCTGCGGTCATTGGTGGATACGGTCCTGCCGATCGATCACCTTTGACCGTGGTTCCGAGTTCATCGATTGGCCGCATCTGCAGGCGGAGGTGGGCGCCCAAACCTGGTTCTGCGAGGCGCAGTCACCGTGGCAGAAAGGCGCCGTCGAGAACGCCAACAAGCGTCTCAGACGATGGCTTTGCCGCGACACCGATCCGAACACCCTTTCCCAGGAGGAGCTCCGTCAGCTCTGCGCAGGCCTCAATGCCACGCCGCGCAAGTGCCTCGGCTTCCGAACGCCTACCGAGGTGTTCAAGGCTAACATACTCGGACGCGGCTACAGACGGGAGAAACTATCCCGGCAACCATTGTCGCATTTGGGCTAGCGCTTCCAGTGGGATGCGCTATTCTGAAACGCGACAAGCCATGATTTGCTGGGCTTTCGCGGATCGAGGAGTTCAACTTGGCATCGCATCTCACCCTCTCCGAGCGCCGCATCATTGCGGGCATGCTGCAGCGCAGATCAGTGTGGCGCAGATCGTCGCCTAGCTCGGCCGGAACGCACAGCTGCCTCCCTGATCATGAATACCCTGCCTCACGTTGATCCCTGACCGCCGGACGGCCTGTTCGCCGTCCACCTGATAGAGGACCGCATAGCCGCTGTCCCCGAACGCGATCAACCATTCCCGAAACTCCGGGGCCATCTTGTCGGCCGGGCGCCCTACTCGCGCGCTGTCTCTATCACGACTGGCCTATGATCTTGAGAACATCGTCAGCCCGATGCTGGCCAGCCTGCTGTTGGCGGTGATCAGTTACAACGCGCTCTTCTTCGGAACGATGGTCGGGTTCGCGGCGTCTGCGGCACTGGTCCTTTCTATTGTGCTTTCCAGTCCGAAGCCCTCCGAGCCGCGCGGCATCTATGATCGCCCGACCCGGGGCATCTGCATCTATCTGGCCACGCCCCGTCTGCGCGGATTGCTGGCGCTGACCATGGCCGCCGCGGGGGCGGCGATGGTCCTGGTCAACTTGGTCATGCTGGCGCGGGGTATGCTTGATAAACCTACCGCCTCGGGTCTGGATAAGCACGAATGAGGTATGAGCATGATACATTTTGATAAGGCAGATGGGCCAGACGCCTGATACGCCCATTGCGGCGACTGAACATCCGGCCCAACTTTAAATTAGGCCAGAGTGGCGGGGTATCCTGCTGCGGCCAGTGCCACTTGAACGTTGTCCGGCTTAGCCCGGCTTTCCAAAGCGATCGTTCGTAACGCCATGTCGAACTCGATCTGTGCCTCGGGGTCGATTGCATGGACGGTCTTTTGCACCGTTGCCTTGCAGTGGCCACAGCTCATGTTGGGGATATTGAACGTCGTCATTAGCTTTTCCTTTTTGTTTTTCTAGAGATCAACCCGCCGCAGGCGGAGGGCGTTGGTGATAACCGAGACGGAGGACAGGCTCATCGCCGCCGCTGCAATCATTGGCGAGAGCAGAAGGCCGGTGACGGGGTAAAGCAGGCCCGCCGCGATCGGCACGCCAAGTGCATTGTAGGCGAAGGCGAAGAACAGGTTCTGCTTGATGTTGCGCAACGTTGCCCGAGCCAGCTTGCGTGCCCGGACGATGCCCGTCAGGTCGCCGCCAAGAAGGGTTATCCCGGCACTCTCCATGGCCACGTCAGCGCCCGTGCCCATGGCGATGCCGACATCGGCAGCGGCCAGCGCAGGCGCGTCGTTCACCCCGTCACCTGCCATGGCGATCTTGTGACCCTCGCGGCGCAACTGATCGATCAGGTCTTTCTTGGCTTCTGGGAGGACACCCGCCCGCACCTCGTCGATGCCGAGCTTTCTCGCCACCGCCTGTGCTGTTCGTTCGTTGTCGCCCGTCGCCATGATGACACGTAGCCCCTGAGCGTGGAGTTCGCGGATCGCTTGCGCGGTACTTTCCTTGATTGGGTCGGCGACCGCCACGATACCGGCAAGCGCGCCATCGACCGCAATGAACATCGCCGTCTTGCCCTCGGCGCGCAGAGTGTCAGCCTTCCCTTCGGCCGCGCTCGTGTCCAGATCCATCTCCTGCATCATGGCCGCGTTGCCAAGCGCCACTGCCCGTCCGCCAACCGTGCCGCGCACGCCTTTGCCGGTGACAGCCTCAAAATCCAACGCTTCTTGCCGCACGGCACCCTGCGCCTCTGCGCCCTCCACGATTGCCTCGGCCAGCGGGTGTTCCGAGCCGCGCTCAAGCGCTGCCGCCAGTGACAGCAAGTCCGCTTCGGCCACGTCCCCGAGTGCCACGGTATCCGTCAGCTTCGGCTTGCCCATGGTCAGCGTACCAGTCTTGTCGACAATCAGGGTATCAACCCCCGCCATCCGCTCCAGCGCCTCGGCATCCTTGATCAGTACACCTGCCTGTGCGCCGCGCCCTGCCGCGGTGGTGATCGAAATCGGCGTGGCCAACCCAAGGGCGCAGGGGCAGGCGATGATCAGCACTGACACGGCCGAGGCGATGGCAAAGACCAGCGAAGGCTCGGGGCCGAAAATCAGCCAGACAACGAAGGCGAAAATTGCGATACCGACCACCGTCGGCACGAACACCGCCGAGACCCGATCGGCCATCCCCTGGATCGGGGCCCGGGACCGCCGCGCGTTCGAGACCATCGTTACGATCTGCGCAAGAACGGTATCGGCGCCGACTTTGCCCGCCTCGATCACAAGGCTGCCGTTCTTGTTGATCGTGGCCCCGGTCACCGCATCGCCGGGACTTTTTTCCACCGGCATCGACTCGCCGGTCAGCATGCTCTCATCCAGGGATGAGCGGCCCTCGATCACTTTGCCGTCCACCGGCACTGCATCGCCCGGGCGCACGCGAAGCCGGTCACCTTCCATGATGTTTTCCAAGGGGGCGTCATATTCCGACCCATCCGGCAGGATACGCCGCGCGGTCTTGGGTGCAAGGTCGAGCAGCGCGCGAATGGCATCCCCGGTACGTTCACGTGCGCGAAGTTCCAGAACCTGGCCCACGAAGACCAGTGCAATAATCACCACCGCCGCCTCGTAGTAGGTGCCGACGCCATGACCCATTCGATAGGCATCGGGAAATACGCCGGGCAGGAAGGTCGCGACGAGCGAATAGAGGTAGGCTGCCCCCACACCCAGGCTGATCAACGTCCACATGTTCGGTGATCGGTTCACAAGTGAATCCCAACCACGCCTGAAGAACGGCAAAGCGGCCCAGAGGATGATTGGCGTCGCCAGAGCGAATTCGAGATAGCTTGCGACCTGATGACCAATCCAGTCCCGCACCGGCAGAGCGACTAGTTCACCCATTGTCAGGATGACCAGTGGCACTGCGGCGGCGGCTGAAATCCACATCCGCCGTGTAAAGTCTGTCAGCTCTTCGCTTGGCTCGTCCGAGGGCAGCATGGGTTCAAGCGCCATCCCGCAGATCGGGCAGTCTCCAGGCACATCTCGGACAATCTCGGGATGCATCGGACAGGTATACTGAGCGTTGGCCGGAGCAGCCTTCTTTTTTCCAGCTGCGCGGCCAGAGGCGTAGAACCAAGGATCTGCCTTGAATGTGGTCTTGCATTTCTCCGAGCAGAAATGAAACGTCTTGTCTCCAAACACCGCTCGATGTCCGTCAGGCTTGACCGAAACCGTCATCCCACAGACCGCGTCCTTTGCCGTCTCGGTCCCCGCAGGGATGTCTGGCGACGCGTGATGATGATCGTGATCCATGTCTTGCCAACTTTCTACTGATTTTCGTCCATCTAAGATGCCCGGCGAGTGACACCCTGATTTGACATGATTTAGTTAGCTTCGATGCGGGGAGTGCCCGCAGGTGCGTCGCCATTTGCCTCGATATCGGCGATGTACCGTTTCATTTCTGCGATCTCGTTGCGCTGCGCCTCGATGATCGCGTCAGCAAGGTCCCGGACCCTTGGATCGGAAATATCCGCGCGTTCACTGGTCAGGATGGCGATGGAATGGTGAGGGATCATTGCCTTCATCCAGGCAAGATCCTCAACCGTCTCCTGGCTTCGCACCAGCCAAAGGGACAGAACGAATGCCAAACCGGCGCCCACGAAGATCGCAATGTTTTTCTTCCGATCGGAATACATGCCCAACATGAAGGCGAGCATGATGACCGCCATGACCGATCCCATGTAAATCGCCATCCACATGCGGGTCTGCGAAAACTCGATGTGATCAATCGAATAGGTATTGAGGTACATCAGCCCATACATGACGATGGTCGAGGTCGCGATCATCGCGAAAAAGCGGCCATATCCCATGATATGTCTCCGTTTCTATTTCAGGTTTCTCTTGAAGCCGGAACATTGAGGCTGTGCCTCATGGTCGGAATGATCCAATTTCGTCTTCGGCTACAGGCTCAGTAGAATTTTTCGCCTGCAGCCCTTTGCGCTGCGAAGCGCGGCTCTTCATCGAATAGCGCGATCAATGCCCGAGCATCGTAACCTTGATCAGCATCCAGATGGCCATGGCGATCATCATCAGGTTCTCCGTCAGCGAAACGAAGCCCAGGGGCACGTTGCTGTCACCACCGACGCAGGCGCATTTGATTTCTCGCTTGTCGATGTAGACCGCCTTGTAAACCGACACGGCGCCGATGGTGCCGATGAACAGGGCGACCGGGATCGACAGCCACATCAACGCACCCGCGACCATCAGGACGCCTGCCAGACCCTCGGCGAAGGGATAGACATAGCCGTAACGAACCCACCTTTGGGC
The DNA here is from genome assembly GCF_024105395.1 of Paracoccus sp. 08. Taxonomy (NCBI): domain Bacteria; kingdom Pseudomonadati; phylum Pseudomonadota; class Alphaproteobacteria; order Rhodobacterales; family Paracoccaceae; genus Paracoccus; species Paracoccus sp. 08. The sequence goes on from NZ_WEKR01000007.1 coordinate 45,168, forward strand.
CAGTAGATCATAATTCAGGAACATCGTGGCGAAGCTTTCCACGTCCTTCAGTTTCTGCAGGGCCAGGAGACACATCGCGAAGGCTACGAACCATTCCGCCGCAGCCACCGTGATCAATTGACCGAACGCCGCCCAACTTGTGGCCAGGGCCATGGCGGCTGCCATGGCGAACAGGGCGATGACCGGGCGGTAGGTCGTCGCGGTCTTGTCGCGGACGGTCTTTCCGAAGTGACGCCGAAGATCGTCATAGCCACCAATCCGCTGGCCGCCAATGAAGGTCTGCGGCGTGGTCTGAACGTCATGCTGCTCCTTGAAGGCATCGACCTCGGCGCGGGTCGTCAAATGATGGTCCTCGACGCGATAGCCCTGACGATTCAGCAGATCGAGCGACTTGAGCCCGTAGGGGCACATGTGCTTGGTCATCACCATGCGGTGGAGGGTGGCAGTCCTGGACGCTGCAGGTGTCATGGGGAAACCTCAATACGTTGCGAAGACGCTGTTGCCGGAATCGCCCCAGAGAATGACCTCGAAAGGCTCAGACTGGCCGCCCATTTCCATGCCGGGCGAACCGATCGGCATGCCAGGAACGGCCAGACCACCCGCATCAGGGCGCTGATCCAGCAAATTGCGGACGGCATCAGCCGGAACATGGCCCTCGATTACATAGCCTTCGACGAGGGCCGTGTGGCAGGACCGAAGAGATTGAGGAACGGCGTGCTTATCCTTGAAGGCCTCGACGTCATCGGTCAGGGTTTCTTCTACTGTGAAACCGCTTTGCCGCAGATGATCGATCCAGGCTCCGCAACAGCCGCAATCGGGTGATCGAACCACCGCGATTAGAGTGTCTTGGGATGTGGACACCGCCCCCAGCACCGATGTTGCGGGAATGAGGACCGCGGCGAGCGTTCCGATGAACAGGCGTCTGTCGATCACGATGTGATCCTTTCGTTGATGTTGGCGTGGGTACCAGCATGATGTGAGCGTCCGCCCGGGGCAGGGAATGCTTCCGTTTCCAGATTATGCAGGATCGGGCAGTCCGGGCGCTCGTTTCCGGCACAGGATCGCATTAGCGTCTCCAACGTGTCAGCCATGTCTTGCAGGTGGCTAATCTTGTGGCGGAGATTCTGGACCCGGGCTTGTGCCAGTGCTTTGACATCGGCGCTACGCCGGTCAGTGTTGCGCCAGAGATCCAGCAGGTCGGTGATTTCGCTGAGCGGAAAACCCAGATCCCGCGACCGTGCAATAAACCGAAGCATGTGAATGTCTGCATCGGCGTAGTTGCGATACCCCGAGGCTGTGCGCGCAGCTTGGGGGATCAAGCCGATCTGCTCGTAGTAACGGATCATCTTGGCCGACACACCCGAGAGGGCAGAGGCATCTCCGATGTTCATGGGCTGGGCTCCGTTCGTTTTAGGGAACAGATATGCGGCTTCCCATGATGGGAAGGTCAAGAGCGGCCGCGGGTCTTTTTTGATGGTCTTTAGCAGAGAACCGCGCGGCATCATGCCGCGCGGTTCAAGGCAGGCTCAGTTGGCGTTCTCAGCCAGCCAGGTGGTCATTTCCTCGATCTCACCGACTTGGGCGGCGATGATCTCACCCGCAAGTTCGATCATCTCAGCGTCTTCGCCATGCTCAAGAAGAACCTGGGCCATGTCGATGGCACCCTGATGGTGGGCAATCATCCCGCAAGCAAAGGCCACGTCGGCATCTTCGTTCATCATGCCGTCATGCATGGCAGGCATCGTGACCATCATGCGACGCATGTTCTCCTGAACATGTTCCGGCATGGTTGCCAAGTCCACGCCACCCATCCCCATCATGGCGCCCATGCCGTCAGACTGCGCATCGCCGCCCATCTGTGACCCGTCCATGCTTTCAGCAGGCATATCACTGGCGGGTGCAGCCATGGCGCACTGCTCAGGCATCTGGAATTCAGCGTCCTGAGCAAAGACGGGCGCAGTAAGGCTGGTCGCAGCAATCGCTGCGGCAATAAGGATCTTAACAGAACTCATCTCAGTCCTCCGTAAATTTGAGACATATGACGATGCTAAGCCTGTTGCTCAGAAAACTGAAACATGCATGACGACATCGTCAGGGCTCAACCCTGCCCTACCCAGTTCCCTTGAGGACATGATACGTCCTGCCGGAACAGGAATCGTATTCGTAGCCGGCGCAACAGAATCCGACCGGTCAGGCCTTTCCGGCGTATTGTCCACGGAAGCTGATGCTCCGCCCCCCGAGCCTGCATTCGATCCTCTTGTGCCGTGACTTGCCTCTTCAGCATATCCGGCACCAGCCATCAGGCTGACCGCAGTAAGAATGGCCACAAATTTCTTGTTCATTTTATCCTCCGAACGGCGACGGTTCGATTATTCCAGAATTTCAGTGATGGTCAGCTTGCCTTTGACCCGGTCGGCCGCAAAGCGGATGCTCTGCCCCTCGCTCAGGCCCTCGAGCATTTCCGGCTCTGCGACCTGGAAGACCATCTTCATGGCCGGCATATCCAGGTTCTTCAGCTCCTCGTGATCGACCGTCACCTTGCTCCACTGGGTGTCGATCTTGGTGACGGTCCCGTTGGTAATGTGGGTGTCGGCGAAGGCGCTCCCGGCAGTGAGAATGAGCGCAGCGGCAGTCAGTTGGATCAGTTTCATGGTCAGGTCCTCGCGGTTCAGGATTCGGTGACGTTCAGGGGGCCGTGCATGCCAGCCTCGTAGTGGCCTGGTATGAGGCAGGCGAACTCGAACTCTCCGGATTCTCCGAATGTCCAAAGGATCTCGCCGGTTTCGCCGGGCTGAAGACGGACCGCATTCGGGTCGTCGTGTTCCATTTCCGGGAACTTCGCCATGACCTCCTTATGCTCGGCATTGGTCTTGACACTGTCCATGACGAATTCATGTTCCAGCTCACCGTTATTGGTGATGACAAGACGAACCGTCTCACCGGGTGCAAACGACAGCTCGCCCGGTTCAAAAATCATGGCCCCTTCTTCGGTTTCCCGCATGGAAACCTCCACAGTCTGCATGTCTCCATCCGTGGCTGGCATGCCCATCGGATTTTCATGGCCGCCTTCATGTTTTCCGGCTGCAAGTGCGAGGGCCGGGAAGAAGGCAATTGCAGTCACCAGCATAAACGATTTCATCATGTTTCCTTTGTGTTGCTCGATAGGGTCAGGTCAGCCCAAACGCTTGCCGCCACGGGGGGTCAGGATCGTTTCAGGGCTGTAGTTGCTGGCATGATCAGGCAGTTCGCCTGTCCATTCCCATGCCTGCGTACCGGGGGGGTTCTCGAACCAGCCCGGATCGGAATAGTCGTCAGGGGCGATGCCTTCGCGCACCTTCATGACAGAGAACATGCCGCCCATCTCCAGCGGACCATGCGGACCCCAGCCTGCCATCATCGGGATGGTGTTTTCGGGAATCTCCATGGACATCTCGCCCATGTCACCCATGCCGGCGGTGCCCATCGGCATGTAGCCGGGCTGGTGACGGCGGACCATGTCGGTGACGCGGCTCTTGTTGGCGCCGATGATCGTGGGCAACTCGTGCCCCATGGCGTTCATGGTATGGTGCGACTTGTGGCAGTGGAACGCCCAGTCCCCTTCATGAACGGCATCGAATTCGTAGGCACGCATCGCACCTACAGGAATATCGATGCTGACCTCAGGCCAGCGGGCTTCCGGCCGGACCCATCCTCCATCTGTGCAGGTCACCTCGAAATCATAGCCATGCATGTGAATGGGGTGATTGGTCATTGTCAGATTGCCGACACGCACTCGGACACGGTCGCCTTTGCTGGCGACAAGCGGGTCAATGTCCGGGAAAATGCGGCTATTGAAGGTCCACAGGTTGAAGTCCGTCATCTCCGCGACGCGGGGGATATAGGTGCCGGGATCGATGTCATAGGCGGCCAACAGGATACCGAAGTCACGATCCACCGGCATAAAGGCCGGGTCGCGCGGATGCACGATGAACAGCCCCATCATGCCCATGGCCATCTGGACCATCTCGTCGGCATGGGGGTGGTACATGAAGGTCCCCGACTTCACGAGATCGAACTCGTAGACGAAGGTCTTGCCCGAAGGGATGCCCGGATGGCTGAGACCCGACACACCGTCCATCCCGGACGGCAGGATCATGCCGTGCCAGTGAACCGAGGTATGTTCGGGCAGGCGGTTGGTCACATAGATGCGGACCCGCTCGCCCTCGATGGCCTCGATCGTGGGGCCGGTGGACTGTCCGTTATAACCCCACAGGCGCGCGACCATTCCGTCCGCCATGATCCGCTCGACCGGCTCGGCGACAAGGTGGAATTCCTTGACATTGCCGTTCATTCGATAGGGCAGCGACCAGCCGTTCAGAGTTACGATCGGGTTGTATTCAAGTCCGGTCGTCGGGCGCGGCGGCACCTGCGTATAGGGGCTGTCCGTGCTGGCCGCCTCGGGCAGATCGCGAAAGCGTGTCTGCGCCTGACCCATGTTGACGGTCAGGGCCGCAGCCCCTGCCCCGATGCCCGCACCCATCAGTTGTCTGCGATTCATCATTCGTCCTCTCCATTGTCACTTGCGCCACCCCAGATCGCGGCGGTGGCATCCGCCTCGGCCAGCCAGTAGTCGCGCTTGGCCTCGGCAGCGCTCAGCTGGGAGTCCAACCCTTCACGGGCATCGTTCAGAAGCTCGAAAGTGGAGGTCAGCATGCCGTTGTAGCTCAGTAGCGCCTGCTCATCGATTTCCCGGCGCAGAGGCAGGACCTGGTCGCGCCAGTGCAGGGCGATCTGATGCTTGCCCGTGACTGCCGAATAGGCAGACCGCGCCTCCGAGCGGGCATTGATCGCCGACTGCGCCAGGTTATTGGCCGAACGCAGATATTCGAGTTTTCCGCGGCGGGAAATCAGTCCGCTGGTGTCGTAAACCGGAATGCTGAAGGCGACGTCGACCACCGGTGAGCGTTCGTTCTCTCCATCTTCACGCTCGATTTCGACGCCGGCGGCGACTTCTGCATCCGAGAGCATGCGGGTCTGTCCAGTCAGTCGATAGCGCGCGGCCACAGCCTCCAGCTCCAACCGGCCCGCAGCCAAATCGACGCGGTTTTCCAGCGCCAGCCGTTCGATATTGGAACGGTTCGGCGCGCTGCCCGGAAGCGCCGGCAGGCTGTCGGGAACATAGAACTCTGTCCCTGTGCCCCACAGGCCCAGAAGGCGAACGAGCTTCTCTTTCGCAATTTGTGCTTCCAGCCTTGCCTCGGCTCGTTCGGCTGCCAGCTCTGCATTGAACGCATGTTCCCGTGCCTGATCGGCGCGACTCAGCGCACCCGTTTCGCCAAGCTCTGCGGCCAGCTCGGATGCCGCGTCCGCGGCGCCTTGCGCTCGACCGACCAGACCGGCTGCCTCGAACGCACCGACGGCCTCGATCCAGGTCCGGCGGGTTTCATGGGCCAGCGCCAGGGTTTCGCCCGCTGCGGCCAGCTGAGCCTGCCGAAACTCCAGATCGGCGGCCCGCGTGCGCGATCTCTTCGTGACCATGTCCAGAATTGATGACGCCACCGTACCTTCCACGGACCGGGTGACATCTCCACTGACCAGCCCGGACACTGAGATGCCGACGCTCGGTACCGGTCCGAGGGCCGTCTCCCACAGATCTGCAGCAGACATGCCCAGGTCAGCATAACTGGCCTGCAGGCCGGGGTTGTTCAGAAGCGCCACCTGCACCGCCTGTTCGGCACTGATTGTCTTTCCCTGAACAATGGCGCGCACGCGTTGCGCATGAGCCTGCCGTTCAGCCGGCGTCTGAAGCCAGGCTGCCTCTGCCCCTGTCGCCTGTCGGGAGATCCCGGCAACAGTCTCGAACCCTGCCCGCTCGCCGCGGGCCTTGCTCATGGTCACCGTATCCGCACAGGCGGACAGCAGCAGCACTGCGCCCAACGAAAGTCCCAATGCCCTCTTCATTCGACACCCGGGGCTTGGGCATTGTTCAGGTCGGTCCAGTTACCTGGTTCCTGAACGCTGCGGCTTCGATAGGTGATGGCAGGACCTGCCTGCAGGTTTGAAACGGGAGATGTCGTGTCAGCAACGGTGACAAGCCCGGATGACGTATCCAGAGGCGCCAGCGGGGCGCAAGCCACCGCGACAAGCGGCATTGCAGCCGCAAACAGAAGTTTCATGTGATGAATCCGCTTTTAGATCAGAAGGATGGTCGCCGTGGCCCGTTCAGGCGTCGGCTTGCAACGTTCGGATCAGGCCCGCGGAGGGCGGCGCAGTCCTTCGGAAACGGTCAGTTCCACCAGCGGGGCCGTGCGGACAGCTTCAATCGTCTGGCTGATCAGAAAGGCCTGAGCCATATCGCTGGAACTCAGGAGTGCTGTAACCGGGCAGGCATGGGCCTTGCAGTGCGATCCATGCCCTTCGGAAGACGTATCCTCATTATGGACATGATCTTCGACAATTACGACACTCAAATGGGATTGGTCCGAGCTATCACCAGCAAAGTGCTGTCCATGATCATCAGAGCTATCGGCAGCGGCGGCTGTCAGCATCATGTCGCATTTCAGATCCATCGACGCGTTTCCTGCAGATGCAGTGACGCCCATCGAGACCAAAGTCACGACGAAGATCATAGCAAGCTGGCGCAGAACGTGGATCATAAGTGTTGTCTAATAGGGTGAAAGTTAGACATCAATGAATTTCCATCGCCTTGCGCAGGAATGTTACCGCCTCGGCCATCTGTTGCCGTTGCTCGAACGTGATCATTCAAAGCCCTATGCATAAAGCATCACCGGTACACCCGGCTGCAGCATGGCGTAGACGTCTTCGATTTCCTGATCGGTGAGGGCGAGGCATCCGGCTGTCCAATCGCGATTTCGTGGTGCGAGTGCGTTTCCTTCCGGACCCCGCCCGTGGAACATGATGTCGCTTCCCGCACTTCGACCGAACTGTGCGGCGTAAGCCTTGTCCTGATCATTGGGGTAGGAAATGCCGACAGACAGGTGATATCTGCTGCGCGGATTGAAGCGGTCGATGAAATACAGCCCCTCGGGCGTCTTTCCGTCGCCTTCGAACTGCTTGGGACCGACCGGCTGGTTGCCCAGCCCAAAATCATAGGATCGCAAGACTGTCTGGCCGTTCAGCAGGTGCATCCGGCGTTGGCCCTTGTAGACAGCCACCTGTGTTACCGGCGGGCCGGAGTATCGCTTGAATTGCGGTGCAGGGGCCGAGCTGGGCCCTGACGATCCGCATGCAGCAAGGGATGCGAGCATAGCCAGCGACGCATGTCGGCGATTAAAGGTTATCATAGAGAGAGCTCCTTAAAGATCATGCTTCAGGCCGACGCAGCGGCGTATCGGTTAAAGATTGTGTGGCTTCCATCCTTGAGCACGAGCAGGACATCATAAGCCTCACGGCGGCTTTCCGGGCCCATTCCGGGGCTGCCATAGGGCATGCCCGGAACGGTCAGGCCAAGGGCGTCGGGACGCTCTTGAAGCAGTTTGCGGATATCGGTGGCTGGGACATGTCCTTCCACGAAATAGCCCTCGACCGACCCGGTGTGACAAGACGTCAGGTCGATGGGAACGCCGAGGTCGATCTTGTGCTGCATGAGAAGCGTGCCGAAACGCTCCTCACTCGTGACCTGAAAGCCGGCATTCTGAAGGTGCTGTGTCCATTGCCGACAGCATTCGCACCCCCTGCCCTCCACGACATGGATGGCGGTGGAAACAACAGGTAGCTGCCCGAATGCAGGCAGTGCGGTTACGGCGGCGGCGGCACATAACACGAAGCGACGGGTGACGAAGTTCAACGCCGATCCTCCCAGAAAAGGCGGCCAGGGGCCGCCGACAGGCTTGTGGATTTTGCTGCAATCATTCTTCCGGTCCCTCACGGTCGGAGACCTCGGCCTGATACTCGTATTGGCGCTTGGGCCATGTGCTTTTGATGTAGGCCAGGGTGGCGCGGATTTCCGCATCCGTCAGAATGCCCTCGAAGGCCGGCATGTCGCTCTCATAGCCAGGCACGACACCACTGATCCCCAGCTTGGTCAGTGTGAACAGCTGATTGTCGGAGTGGTGCCATGTATGCCCCGTTTCGTCATGGGGCGGTGCCGGCATCCGCCCGTTCTCCAGCGGACGTTTCCAGTCGGGCTGTCCTTCCAGATCCGGTCCGTGGCATGACGCGCAATTTTGCGCGTAGAGTTCTTTTCCTTGTACGATCTCCTGCGCGGTTACTGGAGCACCCTGAAAAGCAACTTCAGCCCTTTCGGACCGATTAACCTGTGCGAAAGCCGCCACGGCCGCCATACCGGCAAATGACAGTCCGACGAGCAACAGAACCTGTGATCTCATGACGGCCCTCGCAGGTACTTGAGAAGGGCAGCGATGCCCAGGACCAGGAGGGCCAGGGCGAGAAGCGCAAAGAGTCCGCAGCTCAGCATCATCATGCCCGTCATGGGGCTATTCATCATTGTCATGCCGTTTCCCTCAGAAGAGGGTGGTCAAGCCATTCTTCGCAAGCCGCATTGACGGCAGAAATCTCAAGGAAAAACTCAGTGCGTAGAGCTGCATGCAAACTCTGCTGCATAGGACACCTGACTATCTGGATTTGAAACGGGACTGCGGACCTAAAGGGATTCAGCAGTCCTGGCAGCGAGCGAGCTCAAGGGGGGAAAACCTTGTGCGCACGCGTCGCCTGCCACAGCGGCAGTCAAATCAGATGAAGGGGCGTGGGGGGCTTCGTAACGGCAGCCAATTCAGGTCACTGAACATGACATCGGCAACCTGCCGCTTCGAGAGGCGCCGAGCGTGTCTGAGATCAGAGGTCTGAAATTCAGGAACCGGGACGAAGCCCCCCGCCGCACAGATCAGATTGCAGCCCGCCGTTCCAATTTCACCCCTGTCGCTGCAATCCAGGCATTCGGACATGCCGAAATGTGCCATTGCCGTCATGCCGTCATCTGGCAATGACGCGGCAGTCGCCGGCGCGGGCATCATCGATCCAACCGCGATTACGGTGAAGGCGACAAGAAACAGGGCCCGCAGATAGGTCTTCATGACTATCGACTTAGCGGCATGCTGCAAAAAAATCCACGACAAGATGATCGCGTTGCCGTGACCGGAACAGGATGGATCTGACCGGGACACTGCCGCTGAGCCGGCGCCCACCCTCGTCTTTCGACCGATCGCTTATCAGGGCCACATCTGCGCGGCATGAAGCACGCGAAGGATCGTCACGACAGACGGCGTCTCAGCATAGATGACAATGTAGTTCGGGCGAACGGCCAAATCACGTGTTCCCTGAACGCGTCCTGACCGGCACCGCTTGGGATGCATTGGAAGTTGCGCAACCTTTCCCTGAATTTCCTCCATCAGAGCAAGAGCAGCATCAGGATTGTCATCCGAGATATAGTCGACAATTGCCATGAGGTCGGCGACCGCGAAGGCTTTCCATTCGAGTTCAGGCACCCCGTTTGCCGTCGATCAATGCCCGGGCGTCACGCATGACTTGGTCATGTGGAACGCCAGGTCGGGTATCTGTCAGCGCTTCCTGCACTTTCGCCCGGAACCAGCTATCATAGCTTTGAGGATTTGCAGTCAGACCGGCCGGCAAACCCCCTTCAGCCGCCACACGGGTCAGCAGGATACGGACTGCGTCTGATAGGGTCAGGCCTACACCTGCCAGTGCGCTACTGGCTTGTGCCTTGAGATGATCGTCCACACGGACATGCAGCATCGAGGTATGGGTGGGCATTCGAGCCTCCTGTGTATCTCATATGAGATACACAATGCCATAGAAGGATCAAGACTTGTTTGGCCTCGTCTGGCTCAGTGGTGTGGAATGCTGCTTCAAGAATGAGACGGAAGGCATTGTAGGAATTATCGTTATTGCTTTATCCCCGATATTACCCCCGAAAAATGTGGATAAGTCCTCAGCGTCCGATGGCCACCATTCGCGTCGATGCTGTCTTACGGTCGTGATGCTGCTTTCCAAAAAGGTGTGGTGATCACAGTAGCCGCCGATCGCGATCGCAGCCTGTAAGTGTCAAGCAAAAATGTCATTTTGACCTTTTGTCGGACCAAAAGGTCATACTGCTTTCCTAGGTAGGCAAACGCAGTGACATGCAGCAGTTCCAAGCTGCAACGCGGATCAAAGAATGCCCGCCTCCCCTGCCCCTTTTTCAGAGTGTTCAAAAACGATCGTTTCTGAGCATGGCGCATGGGAGGTCATTGCTCCATTGAGTAGGTACCTCCTAAGGCGATAAGTAGCTAAGGAAAGCTGCAATGCCATTTTATCTTACATTATAGAATTATTAGCTAACAGACTTACAAAACTGGAATATTTTCTTCTGCCCCCGGAAATATCCCCGAAATATGTGGATAACTTGGGGTTGCGGCCAAACGATAGCGATGACCAAGTCTTGTGTAATGTAACATAATTGCGGTTACTGGGTATTATGATACCTTAGTGGAAGCTAGGTTTCCGCGTTTCATCAGTCCCTCATGCGATGAAATTCACGTCGGAGGGGCTACTCCAACGGACAGCTCTCATCAGCGGCCCAGTCCCCAAAGCTGAGGTAATAGACCCGTACATCTTCCTGCCCCGCCGCGACTGCTGCCAACGCTGCCAAGGCTGCACGCCCACCGCCCTGGCAGTGGGTCACAACAGGAGCGCCGCTGCGCACCCCCGCGTCAGCCAACATCTGCGCAAGCTCGGACGCCGGACGCAGATGACGTCCGTCAAGCAAATCCCGATGATCGAGATGCGCCGCGCCGGGTAGATGCCCGCCGCGCTTGTTTCCCTTCAGGTCTTCGCCTTCAAACTCCGCTGCCGTCCTGGCATCAAAAATCTGCACTGATGGCAAGGCAACTTTCAGCTCCTGCCGCCCGACGAGGCCGACCGCCCCCGCGCCGGGGCGCAGGTCGGGCGCGGAGGTTCCCGGCGTTGCCTGCGCGGGAAGCCTCCCCAGATCTGGAAGGCCACCATTTAGCACTGCAGCGGGCAGCCCAAAATACTGAAGGATGAACCAGACGCGAGCCGCCTCCGTCATGCCTCCGTCGTCTAAAACCACAGTCAGGGCATCCTGCGTCAGGCCTAGTTGCCTGATCTGGTCCTGCCAATATGCGACATCATCAAACCCCGTATCACTCTGCTTGGCGGTGGCGATCCAGTCGTGGATCGGGACGACCGCCATACCGGCGGGTCGCTCCTCTGCTGTGGGGACGTAAAGAAGACGCAAAGGCCCCAGATCAGCCAGTTGAGCCGCGGCAACGATGGGCGAATTGCTCATGGGGTCATGTCCTTTTTCAGAATGTCCGGTGTCAGACTAGGCGCCATCAGACAACTCCAGCCAGCCTCAGGAACAGTCCCGCGAAGGCACAGATCGCCAGCACAGTGACGGCGTCCAGCTTCAAGCGGAACACGGCCAGGATTGCGACGATGACCAGCGCCAGCGCGGCGACATCCAAGGTTCCCCAGACCGGCAAGTCCAGGTCCAGCCCCATCGCGTCCACCGGGCGCAGCCGGTCGAACAGCACATGCAGCCCGAACCACAGCGCCAGGTTCAGGATCACCCCCACCACCGCCGCCGTCACCGCCGTCAGCGCCGCCGTCAGGGCGTGGTTGTCGCGCAGGCGTTCGATGAAGGGCGCGCCCAGGAAGATCCACAGGAAGCAGGGCAGGAACGTGACCCAGGTGGTCAGCAGCCCGCCCAGTGTCGCGGCCAGCAGCGGCGGCATACCGCCCGCCTCGCGCAGCGCGCCCATGAAGCCCACGAACTGGGTCACCATGATCAGCGGCCCCGGCGTGGTTTCCGCCATGCCCAGCCCGTCCAGCATCTCTCCGGGCGCCAGCCAGCCATAGGTCTCGACCGCCTGCTGGGCGACATAGGCCAGGACGGCATAGGCGCCGCCGAAGGTCACCACCGCCATCACGCTGAAGAACCCGGCGATCTGCGAGAACACGTTTTCCGGGCCGAGGATCAGGAACAGCGCCGCCACCGGCACCAGCCACAGCCCCAGAAACACCGCCGATATGCGCGCCGCCCACCCGGCGCTGACACGGGTATGGTCGGGCGTGCCCTCACCCAGCAGGGTGTCGGCATCGGCCACCTGGGTGCCGCCCATCTTGCTGTGCCCGCCCCCGCCTTGGAACGCTGCCAGACCCGCACGGGCGCCGACGAAGCCCACCAGCGCTGCCGTGAGGATGATGACTGGAAACGGCACGCCAAAGGCGAAGATCGCTAAGAACGAGGCCGCGGCGATGCCGATCATCGTGCGGTTCTTTAGCGCGCGCGACCCGATGCGGATCACCGCCTGCACCACGATGGCCAGCACCGCGGCCTTGAGGCCGAAGAACAGCCCCTCCAGCACGCCGGTATTGCCCCAGATCGCATAGATCCAGGACAGGCTCATGATCGCCACGACGCCGGGCAGCACGAACAGCAACCCCGCGATGATGCCGCCAAGCGTCCGGTGCATCAGCCAGCCGATATAGACGGCCAGCTGCATGGCCTCGGGGCCGGGCAGCAGCATGCAATAGTTCAGGGCGTGCAGGAACCGCCGTTCGCCCAGCCATTTCTGTTCCTCGACCAAGATGCGGTGCATCAGCGCGATCTGGCCCGCAGGGCCGCCGAAACTCAGCAGACCGATCCGCGCCCAAACACGGGTGGCCTCGGCTAAGGTCGGATAGGGGCGGGTCTGCATCATTCTGCCCTCGGCTTGTTGGTGAGCCAGTTATGGGTCTCGCCGGTCGCATCACGCGCCCACCGATAGAGCGCGTCATAGACCAGCATCCCCGCCTCCAACTGTTCCAGATCGTCGACATACATGCGCGACAGGCCAAGGGAGACGGCCAGCAGCCCCGCTGCTTCGGGTGCCAGGTCCAGCCGTGCCGTATCGGCAGCCCGAACGATCACGGCCAATCGGTCCAGCGCCGGAACGGACAGGCCCAGCTCAGCCAGCATCACGTCGAAACTGCACAGATCGCCCCTATGGCTGAAGAAGACGTCCTCGATGTCGAAGGGCGCGGCCTCATGGCGCTCGGCGACACCCGAGACTTCAGCCGGGGCCACAAACAGGATCACTGCGCGGGGATCGACAAAGCGGCGGATCAGCCAGGGGCAGGCAATGCGGTCGATTTTCGGTCGTGCGCGGGTGACCCAGACCGTGCGGCCCTGCCCGTCGCGCGGCGGCAAATGATCTGTCTGGATCAGCAGCAGACCCGCCTCTCGCCACGCGACAAAACCACCCTCCAGGTATTCGGCCGGGCGGCCTTCGGCGCGCAGCCACGCCGCAGCGCCCTGACTGCGGCGATGACCTGCCTGGCAGAGCACCAGCACGGGACCCGGCGGCAGCGGTGGGAGATCAGCCAAGGCACGGTCATCCGCTCGGATGGACCCCGGCACTAGTCGGGGATCGGTGGCAAAATCGCTATCGGACCGGACATCCAGAATGACCGGGGCGCGGGGCGTACCGATGATCCGGGCAAGCTTGTCGACGGAAATTGCATTGGGCGCAGGCATGGGCGTTCCTCCCGTGAAGGTTTCAGTGGAACGCGAACTTCAGCTGACGCCTCGTGGGGCGGTCGCAGGCCCCATGCGCAAGGAAATAGAATGTGATCGCGAGGAAGGTCAAGATAGCAGATCGATGTTGTACCATGCGGTGCGGTGCAGCCTTTGGGCGGTGGCACGTCCCTGCCGGTTTTCACAATGGTTACATATGAATAGTGCCGCAGGAAGAATGAGGCAGCCATTCGCGTCGATCACGAATGGCTGCCCGAGGCTCAGTAGGTTTCGACGACGGCGCTGTAATCGCCGCGCACATTGATGGTCATGGTGATCGGTGTGCTGTCGCGGTTTCGCCAGAACCAGCCGTGATCACCGGCGAAGGGCGCCTCGATGCTGCCCTCGCCGTCGGTCGCGCCAGCGCCGCGCTCATAGTCGATGGACTCGCCACCGTTATGGGCATGGAGATCAAAGTTGACCCGGCCGCCTTCAGCGGTCCATGCGTATTCAGCCACGTCTCCAGCCGTCATTGTCAGCTTGATCTCGGCCGTGTCGCCCGGCTCCAGCGTGAAGGTCACGGTGTCCGTCCAGGTGTCCTGCGCCTCTTGCGCATGGGCCGTGCCGACGAACAGACCCATGACACTGTCCAGAACGCTCGACGTCTGGTCCTGAGAGGGCTGCTGGGTGGCACGCTGCTCGTCCAGCAGACGATCCGCTTCGGCTTCGGCAGCAAGCTGGACCTTGATTTCGCCCATCTCGGTCAGGCCGATGACCCGGCCGATCCCGGTGGGGTCGATAGCGTATTCAGCAGGAAGATAGACGGTGACCGCGATCACCGCCGCACCGATGCTGGCCAGGATCGTGGAGCGGCGCAGTTGCGCCTTGGTGGGCAGCTCGTCGATGTTGGGTTTAGGTGCATTGTGCATGGGAATATCCAATCTATGCAGAGGTGGAAGCGATGTAGCCGGCGACCTGATTGAAGGTCAGCCAGATGCCCAGGACCATCATCACCACGTTGGCGATGGTGGCCTGGCGCAGGAAGTTGGGGCTGCGACGCCAGTAGCCCATGACGATCAGGATCACGGCCAAGGCCAGCAGTTGGCCGACCTCGACGCCAACGTTGAAGGCCAGCAGGTTGGCCAGAAGCCCATCCTGCGGGATGTCATAGTCGAGGATCTTCGTGGCCAGGCCCGTGCCGTGGAACAGGCCGAAGATCAGCGTGGCGACCTTGGTATTAGGCTGGAACCCGAACCATTTCTGGTAGGCGCCAAGGTTGTCCAGCGCCTTGTAGACCACGGACAGGCCGATGATCGCGTCGATGATGTAGGCGTTGATGCCCCAGCCATACCAGACTCCAAGAAGCATGGTGACCGAATGGCCGATGGCGAACAGGCTGACATAGATGCCGACATCCTTCATCCGGTAGAGGAAGAACACCACGCCCAGCAGGAACAGGATGTGGTCGTAGCCGGTCACCATGTGCTTGGCGCCAAGGTAGATGAAGGGGATGATCTGCACCCCCCAGATTTCCTGGATATAACCTGCGTCACCGGCGGTGACGTTATGGGCAAGAGCTTGGGCGGCCGTCAGCAGGACTGCCGCCAGCAGGATCAGGGTCAGCGCGACCGGTTGGCGTGGTGCCAAGGCGCGCAGGACCCCCAAGGTCGAGGTCATGGAAAAGTCTCCGGTAAGGGTCTGTCTGTTCGGATACGCCGCGCGGTGGCGGCATCGATCAGGCCCGCGGAGGTCGCTCGATCAGATAGACCCGCTGCGGTCCGTCCCATGACGCCCGCAGCCGGAACGTATCGCGCCAAGCCACCCTTGGGTGCGCACCGGCGCCGGGGACAAGCATGGCCTGGCTGTGATCATGGTCGGCCACGTCATGGCTGTGACCGTGCAGCGCCCAGAAAAGATCCTCTTCGAACCCGTGCGAGTGGCCGTGATCAGCGATCATGTCGGTATGCTCGGCCACCACTTCGAAGATGTAAGGGACATGGCTGGCGCTTGGCGCAAGGGACCAGATGACAAGCGACAGACAGACGAGTGCTGAAAGCACGCTATGCATCAATGTCCGAACCTGTTTCACCGGCCTGCCCGTCATTTCGCGGCGCGCTGATCACACCGTCTTGTTCTATCCCCCAGGGGGGGATAGCCTGACTGTATGTCACACCCGCACGTTCACGCAACCCACCCCGCCCTCGTCGCCCGGCTGAAACGTGCCGAAGGTCATCTGCGCCATGTCATCGGCATGATCGAGGGACAGCAGCCCTGCCTCGACATCGCCCGCCAGCTGGCGGCGGTGGAAAGTGCTGTGACCTCTGCCAAGCGGGCGCTCATCCACGATCATATCGACCACTGCCTGGTCCACGACGCGGCGGAGACACTGGACGAGATGAAGGCGATCACCAAGCTGCTGTAAGGACACTCCATGCTGGCCATCCTGCGCGACCGCACCTATCGTCATCTGCTCGCGGCGCAGGTGATCGCGCTGCTGGGCACCGGGCTAATGACCGTGGCCCTGGGCCTTCTGGCCTACGATCTAGCCGGGGCGGATGCGGGGGCGGTGCTGGGCACCGCGCTGGCGATCAAGATGATTGCTTATGTCGGCGTCGCGCCGGTGGCGCAGGCATTCACGGATCGCCTGCCGCGCCGGTCGGTGCTTGTCGCGCTGGACCTGGTCCGGGGGGCCATTGCGCTGTGCCTGCCCTTCGTGACCGAGATCTGGCAGATCTACCTGCTGATCTTCCTGCTGCAGGCCGCGTCAGCCGCATTCACCCCGACATTCCAGGCGACCATTCCAGACATCCTGCCCAAGGAGGAGGATTATACCCGCGCCCTGTCGCTCTCGCGCCTTGCCTACGATTTGGAAAGCCTCGTCTCGCCCATGCTGGCGGCGGCGCTTCTGAGCGTCATCAGCTTTCACAGCCTGTTTGCAGGGACGGTCGTTGGGTTTTTCGCCTCGGCTGCGCTGGTCCTCAGCGTCCGTCTGCCCCCACCGCAGCCAGCGGCAAGGCGCGGGGTCTGGGACCGGACCACGCGCGGCATCCGCCTCTATCTGGCGACCCCGCGTCTGCGCGGATTGCTGGCGATCAGTCTGGCCGTCGCTGCGGCCGGATCGATGGTGATCGTGAACACGGTCGTGCTGGTCAAGGCAGGGTTCGGTCTGTCGGAGCCAAAGGTGGCACTGGCGCTGGCCGCGTTCGGTGCGGGATCGATGATCGCCGCCCTGACCCTGCCGCGCCTACTGGACCAGCTGTCGGACAGGCCGGTGATGATCGCTGGTGCTGCCGTCCTTATCGTCGGAACGGCTGCCGGGATCGCCGTGGGCAGTTATGGCGCGCTGCTTGCCCTATGGCTGATCCTGGGCTTCGGTTATTCTGTCGCGCAGACGCCAGCGGGCCGTTTGCTGCGCCGCTCAGCTCATCCGGAAGATCGTCCTGCGATTTTTGCCGCTCAGTTCGCGCTGTCTCATGCCTGCTGGCTGATCTGCTATCCCCTGGCCGGATACCTGGGCGCCCGCGCGGGCATGACAGCCGCGTTTGCTTCCATGGCGATCATCGGGCTCATCGGGCTGGCCTTGGCATGGCGTCTATGGCCTGCGGGTGATCCGACGGATGTCGCGCATGATCATTCGGACCTGCCCACGGATCATCCGCATCTGCGTGAGCATGGAGGAATGGGGCGGCATCACCACCCCTTGGTGATCGACGATCTGCACAGGCGTTGGCCTGTGGGTCTGTGAAGTCGACGCAGTAAGAGCGCCATGAGTTAAGCATCGTAGCACGGTCACGTTGAAGCGCATGGCGAATGCCGGGGCTACCGGCCAGCAAGATCAGGGGGGTCGCCCATAGCTGCGGATCATATTGGCAAAGACCCGGGCCTCTGGAAGGCCCCGCTCTTTAGAGGTTTTCAGACTTCATGCAACACTGCAGGTGAATAACGCTTCAGCCGAAGGGCATTTCCAAGGACAAAGACGGACGACAGCGCCATGGCCCCGGCCGCAAAGACTGGTGACAGGAGGATACCAAAGCTCGGCCACAACACACCCGCCGCTACCGGAATCAGGGCAGCGTTGTAGGCGAAAGCCCAGAACAGGTTCTGCCGAATATTACGCATAGTGGCCTTGGACAGCGCGATCGCGTCCGACACCGCGGTCAGACGGCCGGTCATCAGCACCACATCGGCCGCCTCGATCGCGATATCGGTGCCCGTGCCGACGGCAATTCCGACATCGGCTTCGGCCAAGGCCGGCGCGTCGTTGATACCGTCGCCAACATAAGCGACGGAGCCTAGTGCCTGAAGACGCTTGACTGCCGCCACCTTTCCGTCGGGCAGCACCTCGGCCACGACCTCGTCGATACCCAGCTGGCGCGCGATGGCCTGCGCGGTGCGGGCGTTGTCGCCGGTGATCATGGCGACCTTCAGGCCCAAGGCATGCAGGGCGCGGATGGCCTGCGGCGTCGTCTCCTTGATCGGATCAGCCACAGCCAGGACCGCGGCCAGACGGCCATCAATGGCTGCGTAAAGCGGGGACTTTCCCTGATCGGCCAGCCGCGCCGCAATCTCGGCAAAGGGTGCTACGTCCAGACCCAGTTTGCTCATGAAGCGGTCAGCGCCGATCTCGACCTTTTCAGTTCCTGCCTTCGCCTGGACGCCAAAACCGGTCAGCGACGTGAACCCCGTCACATCGGGCAGTGTAAGGCCCTCTTCCGTAGCCGCCGTAACAATGGCGCGCGCAATCGGGTGTTCGGACTTCGCCTCCACGGCGGCAACAGCTGCCAGCACGGGAGAGCGGTCAAATCCAGGGGCGAGGTTTAGGTCGGTCAGCCGGGGGCGCCCTTCGGTCAACGTTCCGGTCTTGTCAAAGGCCACGACGCGAACGTCCTGAAGGGCCTGCAACGCCTCTCCCTTCCGGAACAGAATCCCCAGCTCTGCGCCCCGCCCGGTGCCGACCATGATCGAGGTCGGTGTCGCAAGGCCCATCGCGCAGGGGCAGGCGATGATCAGCACCGCCACGGCATTTACGAGTCCAAAGGTCAGTGCAGGTTCAGGGCCGAAGATCAGCCAGACGGCAAAGGTCAGCGTCGCCAGAACCATCACCGCTGGCACGAACCACATCGTCACCCGGTCCACTAGAGCCTGGATTGGCAGCTTGCCGCCCTGAGCGGCCTCGACCATGCGGATGATCTGGGCCAGCATGGTGGCGTCGCCGACAGCAGTGGCGCGAAAGGTGAAGGCCCCGGTCTGGTTGACGGTGCCGCCGGTGACAGCGTGGCCGATGGTCTTTTCCACCGGCAGGGGCTCGCCTGAAATCATGCTCTCATCGATCCAGCTGGTGCCATCGATCACGTCGCCATCGACCGGCACCCGCTCGCCTGGACGGACCTCGATGAGGTCCCCCGGCCGCACGTCGGCAATCGGCACTTCAATTGCCGTCTCCACACGGACCACGCGGGCCGTCTTGGCCTGCAGACCGACAAGCCGCTTGATCGCCTCGGAGGTCCGGCCCTTGGCGCGGGCCTCAAGATACCGACCCAGCAGGATCAGGGTGACGATGACCGCCGCCGCCTCGTAATAGACATTCACGGTGCCCGCGGGCAGCAGGGCGGGAGCGAAGGTGGCAACCAGCGAGTAGCCATAGGCGGCCGATGTGCCGACCGCGACCAGGCTGTTCATGTCCGGTGCCAGCCGGGCCAGCGCGGGAAATCCTTTGGTGTAGAACCGCCGCCCGGGGCCGAGCAGCACCGCCGTGGTCAGGGCGAACTGCAGATACCAGCTGTTCTGCATGCCGATGGTGTTCATCACCGCCATATGCACCCACGTGAACAGGTGCGAGCCCATCTCAAGCAGGAAGACGGGCAACGTCAGCGCAGCGGCTATCCACAGGTTGCGCTTCAAGGCCGCTTCCTCAGCAGCCTTCCGATCCGTAGCCGCATCAGAAACTGCCGAGGCCGAGACACCGATCCGCGCCTCATAGCCGACACCGTCAATTGCGCTGATCAGATCTGCGGGATCAGCTAAACCAGTGACAAGTGCTCGTTCGGTGGCTAGGTTGACCGTGGCCCCTGTCACGCCCGGCACGGATTTCAGGGCGCGTTCCACCCGGGAGACACAGGACGCACAGGTCATCCCCTCGATAGCCAGATCGATTGCGGGGGAGCGGACGTCGTAGCCGACAGTCTCGACCGCCTTGACCAGCGCCGCACGATCCAGATCCAAACCAGTGATCTCGGCCCGCTCTGTGGCGAGGTTGACCGACGCCGTCTCGACTCGCGGCACCGCTTTCAGCGCCCTTTCCACTCGTCCCACACATGACGCGCAGGTCATCCCCTCGATATTAAGGACGACTTTCGATTGCAGGTCAGGCTGCATATTCTTGACGCTGACGTTCATGACGGATCACTCTCTGAAGCTTGCTCCGTTGACCCAAATAGGCGTTCCCATCATGGGAGGGTCAAGCGTCAAAGCTAAAAAATAATAACACGCTCCTGTATTGACCTTACCAACGTTGGAATCCCTAATTCAAATCCCGTGAGATTAGTGCTCAAGGAGGTTCCCATGCAGTTCCACATTGAAACCATGACTTGCGGCGGTTGTGCGCGCGGCGTCACAAAAGCCATCCACTCCGTTGATCCGTCCGCAGATGTGAAAGCCGATCCCGCAACGCACACGGTCAGGGTCACCTCGACTGCTCCGCGCGAGCAGCTCGTCGCCGTACTGACGGATGCCGGCTTCGCACCGGCATAAGGGGCTAAATGCCGAAGGCCCTTTCGGAAGGAAGGGCCGTAAGCGTCCGGTCTAACCGCTACCCGTTCCAGTGCCATGGCAGCAGTTCATCGATCTTGGTGATCTTGTAGTCCGAGATGCGCGTAAGAGTGTCGGCGAGCCAAGCCTGTGGGTCGACACCATTTAGCTTGGCCGTTTCGATTAGGGTGTAGGCGATGGCGGCGGCCTTGCCGCCTGCCTCGGAGCCGACAAAGAGGTAGTTTTTACGGCCGAGGGCGACGGCGCGCATGCCACGTTCGGCAGCGTTGTTGTCGAGTTCTAGGATGCCGTGGTCGAGGTATGGGCGCAGGCGTTCCATTCTGGTCAGGGCATATCGGATAGCCGCGGCCAGCGGGGATTTGCCAGAGATCGTGGTGAGTTGCATGGCCAGCCATCGCTCCAGGTCGTCAAAGACCGGGGCCGCATGGGCGCGTCGCAATTCGGCGCGGCGTTCAGGTGGCGACCCTTTGGCCTGTTTCTCGACGGCATAGAGTTGAGCTATCCGGCCGATGGCCTCTTCTGCAATCGGGGAGCCTTGCGACCTGTGGATGTCGACGAACTTGCGCCGGACATGGGCCATGCAGGCGACCTCGCGGATGGCGCCGGAGCGGTAGAGATCCTCGAATCCGGCATAGCCGTCGGCATGCATCCAGCCGCGGAAGCGGGCGAGGTGATCCTTGGGGTGCTGGCCTTTCCGATCTCCCGAGAACCGATACCAAGCCGCCGGTGGCGCGGTTCCTGCCCACGGCCGTTCGTCGCGGGCATAGGTCCAGAGGCGTGCCGTCTGGGTCTTGTCGGTGCCGGGGGCGAGCATTCGCACCGGCGTGTCATCGGCGAAGATCGCTTCGGCCGACAGGACGTGGCGGCCAATGGCGTCAGCCAAGGGCTCCAGCAAGGCCGTGCTCTTGCCGACCCAGTCTGCCAGCGTGGAGCGATCCAGATCGAGCCCCTCACGGTCGAAGATCTGGCTTTGGCGGTAGAGCGGCAAGTGGTCGGCATACTTGCTGACCAAGACATGGGAGAGGAGGCCCGGCCCCGGGCGACCGCGCTCGATCGGGCGCGAGGGCAGCGGGGCTTGCACGAAGCGTTCGCAGCACGAGCAGGTCAGCCGAGGGCGGACGATCCGGTTCACGATGAAGCGCCCGGGGACGTATTCCAGCTCTTCCGTCACATCTTCCCCGATCCGGCGCAGGCAGCCGCCGCAATCGGCACAGGCATCGGAGCTAGGGGTCAGTTCCACTTCCATCCGCGAGATGTGGTCCGGGATCGGACGACGCTTGGGTTTGTCCTTCTCCTCGATGTCGGGCAGCTTCATCCGCGCCGTCATAGCAGCGGCAGCGATCTCGCTGGTCTCGAGGGCAAGCTGAAGCTGTTCCACCGTCTCGGACGATGCCCCGAACCGATGGGCGCGGTGACCGGCCAGTTGATGGGTAAGACCGCATGTCTTTTTCATCGGCCCGCGCGTGATGGATCAGCCTGTATTCTGATCGCATGGCGGCAGGTGCCGTCGTTTTTGCGATGGAGAAAGGCATGACGAGCGAACAGTCAACGATCTATGTTGGAATCGACGTTTCCAAGGACAAACTCGCGGTTGCGATAGCCGGTGGTGAACGTCGTGATGACGTCCTGAGCCTAGGCACGTTCGAGAACACTCCTGCCAGTGTCAGCAAGCTGCTGA
>NZ_WEKR01000052.1:0-8441 GCF_024105395.1 Paracoccus sp. 08
CGTGTCTTGCGGGGCAGCGGCCGGATTGGCGGCCAGACCACGCTGATCGGCAGCGGGTCCTGCGCCAGGTCCGGCAGCACCTGCACCAGCCGCCCGTCGCGCAGCGCGTCATGGACGATGAACAGCGGCAGCAGCGCCAGGCCCAACCCGCCGATGGCCAGATCGCGCATCGCCTCGCCGTTGTTGGCCGACACCCGGCTCTGCCGGGGCGGCGCGACCTGGGCGCCAAAGGGCCAGATCTCGGCCAGCCGCGCGTTCAGGTATCCGATGACCTCGTGCCCCGCCAGATCGCCGGGCGCCCCGACCGCGCCGTGCTGCGCCAGGTAATCGGGACTGGCCACCAGGGCGCGCGGATCCTCGCACAGGCGGCGCGCCATCAGGCTGCTGTCCTTCAGATGCCCGATGCGCAGCCCCAGATCGAACCCCGCCCGCCCCAGGTCCATATGCCGGTCATCGTAATCCAGCACGATCTCCAGCCCCGGATGGGCGCGCGCGAAACCCGCGATCACCGGGCCCAGGTGGCGGATGCCGAAACTCATCGGCGCCGCGATGGCCAGCCGCCCGCGCAGCGCGGCCTCGGGCGCGGCGGCGCTTTCGGTGGCGGCGACCAGTTCGGCCAGCGCCGGGCGCAACCGTTTGGCCAGGGACAGCGCGCTGTCGGTGGGCGCGATGCGCCCGGCATGCCGGGTGAACAGCGCGACGCCCAACGCGGCCTCGAAATCGGTGATCCGCTTGCTGACCACGGATTTCGACAGGTCCGACCGCGCCGCGGCACCCGAGATGCTGCCCGCATCCAGCACCGACAGAAAGGTCCGGATATCCGTGATCGTCCAGGTCATGGCGCACCCTAGCACGCCGCCGGTCGTTCGCAAGAACCGAACGCGGCGTTGCCGCGCGCATGGGTGCCGCGAACGCCCCGCCTGCGCCATATTCCCTTCAAGCAAGGAAAGGAGCCTGCCATGCAGCTGACCGGAATCCATCACCTGACGGCGATCACCGCCAATGCGCGGGGCAACAACCAGTTCTATACCCAGACCCTTGGCCTGCGCCGGGTCAAGAAGACCGTGAACCAGGACGACACCTCGGCCTATCATCTGTTCTTCGCTGACGGGGCGGGCAGCCCCGGCACCGACATCACCTTCTTCGACTGGCCCGCCGCGCCCGAACGCCGCGGCACGAACGCGATCACCCGGACGGGGCTGCGCGTGGGCGCGGACAGCCTGGATTACTGGGCCGACCGCCTGTCGGGCCTGGCCGGCAAGATCACCACGCTGGACGGCCGCCCGACCCTGGATGTCGAGGATCCCGAGGGTCAGCGCCTGCGCCTGATCGCCGCCCCCACCCCGGCGGGCCAGCCCTGGGATCGCAGCGACGTGCCCGCCGAACACCAGATTCACGGGCTGGGGCCGATCACCATCTCGGTTCCCGAACTGGCCCCGACCCAGACCGTGCTGACCCAGGTCATGAACATGCGCCTAGTGCGCGATTATGCCAGCCCCGATGGCCAGGGCCAGGTCCATGTCTTCGAGATGGGCGAGGGTGGTGCCGCGGCCGAACTGCATGTCGCGGTCCAGCCCGGCCTGCCGCAGGCGCGCCAGGGCGCGGGCGGGGTGCATCACGTGGCCTTCCGCGTGCCCGATACCGCCGCCCTGACCGCGTGGACCGACCGCGTGGCCCGGTTCCGCGTGCCCAGCAGCGGCGAGGTCGAGCGGTTCTATTTCCGGTCGTTGTATTTCCGCGAACCCGGCGGCAATCTGTTCGAACTGGCGACCGACGGGCCGGGCTTCGACGTGGACGAACCCTTCGAGACGATGGGCGAGGGCCTGTCCCTGCCCCCCTTCCTGGAGGGCAAGCGCCAGCAGATCGAGGCCGGGCTGAAACCCCTGGCCTGAACGCAAGGAGAGACGCGATGACCACGATCCTGGGACTTTCCGGCAGCCTGCGTCGGGCATCGCTGAATTCCGGCCTGCTTCGGGCGGCGGCGGATGCCGCCCCCGAGGGTGTGACGATCACCATCGGCGACATCGCGCAGGTGCCGCTCTATGACGGCGACCTGGAGGCCGCGTCGGGCATTCCCGCCGCGGTCACGACCCTGACCGACCAGCTGGCGGCCGCGGACGGGCTGCTGCTGGTCAGCCCTGAATACAACAACGGCGTGCCGGGCGTGCTGAAGAACGTCATCGACTGGATGTCGCGCGGCCAGGGCATGGCCATCTTCAAGGGCAAGCCCGTGGCCGTCATCGGCGCCTCTCCGGGCAATTTCGGAACCGCGCATGCGCAGTCGCACTGGCTGCCGGTGCTGCGGATGCTGGCCACCCGCCCTTGGTGGGAAGGACGGCTGATGGTGTCGCGCGCGGGCGATCTGTTCGACGACCAAGGCAACCTGACGGACGACAAGACCCGCGAAAGGCTGGTCGAATTCGTGGCGGGCTTTGCCGGCTCGATCGGCGGCGGCCGGTCATGACCGGCATCGCCCATGTCGCGCTGACCGTGCGCGACCTGCCCGGCATGGCGCGGTTCTATCAGACCGCGCTTGGGCTGGAGCCGATGGGCGGGGACGGGGCACAGCGCGATCTGGGCGCGGGCGGGCAGGTGCTGATGCGCCTGTCGGGCGATCCCGCCGCCATCCCGCGCGATCCGCGTGACGCGGGCCTGTTCCACACCGCCTTCCTGCTGCCCGACCGCGCGGCCCTAGGCCGCTGGCTGCGCCACGCCGCCGATACGGGCGTGCGGCTGACCGGCGCATCGGATCACGATGTCAGCGAGGCGCTGTATCTGGACGACCCCGAAGGCAACGGCATCGAGATCTATCGCGACCGGCCTGCCTCGGACTGGACCCGCGACGGCGACCGCGTGCGGATGGTCACCGAACGGCTGGACCTGAACGATCTTGCGGCCGCCGCGGACGGGCCCTGGCAGGGCGCGCCCGCCGGGACCCAAATCGGCCATGTCCACCTGCAGGTCGGGGCGATGGACGCGGCCGATGACTTCATGCAGGGCACGCTTGGCCTGACGCGCACCCATGATGCGTCGGGCGGGGGGTGGTATGGCTGGAACGGCTATCACCACCATCTGGCCGCGAATGTCTGGAACAGCCGGGGCGCCGGTCCCCACCCCGGCGGCCGGACGGGGCTGGATCACGTCGCCTTGACCGGATTTCCGGAAAAATCCGCCGCCGTGGCGGACCCGTTCGGGAACCGGTTCGAATTTGTCTGAGTTATAGCGCCGTACACAGTCTGACCAGTGCGCCCCGCCTCCGGCCAAGACCGGAGGCGGGGCTTTTTCATGCCCCGGGGCTGGCCGGGGGCGATCTCGTGTCCCGCCGCGATCGTGCGGGCGTCCAGATCGGCCCCGCTTGCGGCCAGCCAGTCGTTCAGCGCCGGGGCGTAATGCCCATAGGGGTCGCGCGCCCCCTGCAGCGTCAGAACCCGGACCCCCGACAGGTCGGCCCGTGGCACCGGGTCCAGCACCAGCATCGGCCGGATCAGGATCGCCCGCGCGATCAGCCCCGGATGCAGCGCCATCACCGCCCCCGCAAAGTTTGCGCCGTTCGAATAGCCCAGCACCGTCAGCCGCGCGGGGTCGAGGCCATAGGCCGCCATCGCACCCTCCCAGAAGCCGGCAAAGGCCGCGGCTTCGGACCGGATGTCGTCCTGGTCAAAGCTGGCCATCGACAGGCGCCGGAAGAACCGGGCGACGCCCTCCTCGGTCGACCGACCGCGCAGGCCCAGCAGGGTGGCGCGTGGGGCGATGCGATGCGCCAGCGGCATCAGGTCGGATTCCGATCCGCCGGTGCCGTGCAGCAGCAGGATCACCGACCCGTCTGCATCGTCGGGGGTGTGGATCCGGTGGATGAAGGGCAGATCGCGCATGGGGGTCCTTTCCTCGCCCGGGCGGGCGAATTGCGGCAGGCGCAGCCGCAGGTCGGTGTCGTCGGTCATGTGCGGCGGGACCTTCAGGGTCCAGCCAAGGTCGTCCTCGTCCACGGCCATGCCGGGACCGTCGGTCGCCAGTTCGATCAGGATGCCCGCAGGATCGCGGACATAGAGAGAGGTGAAGTACAGCCGATCATGGGCCGTCACATCCGTCAGCGCGGCCCGGTGCGCGTCGATCGCCGCGACATCGGGCACGCGCAGGGCGACATGGTCGATCACCCCGGTTCCCGGAATGCCCGGCACGAACCCCGCCGCATCGCGGATGTCGATCGCGTCGCGGTCCGATGCCAAGCGCGTCACGCCCCCTTCGATGCCCTGGGGGGCATAGCCGAAGCGCGCCAGGAACGCCGCCGTGGCCGGGGCGTCCTGCGACCACAGCGTCACGCCCTGCAGGCGGGCGGGGGCCGCGGGCCAGCCGGTATCGGGGATGTCCCCGCCCACCAGCTTGACGATGATCCCGTCCGGGTCGCGCAGGCGCAGGACCGGCGCACCGAATTCGCGGACCGGCCCCTCGACGCGCAAGCCGCGCTGCATGGCGCGGGTCAGCCAGTCGCCGATCCGCGCGCGGGGGATGGCCAAGGCGATCTCGGCCACCTGTCCGTGTCCCACGCGACCGGGCGCGCCGTCCTGCCAGACCAGGAAGCTGACCAGCGACCCGGGCGCGCCCGTGGCATCGCCATAGAACAGATGCAGCTGTTCGGCATCCTCGAACCCCGCGGTCTGCTTGACCAGCGACAGGCCCAGAAAGCCCATCCAGAAATCGACATTGGCCTGCACGTCGCGCGTGATGGCCGTCACGTGATGAAGTCCCGTCATGGCGACCTCCTTTCAGGATCCAACATGCCCGTGGCGGTCGTTCGGCGCCACGGAGGTCGTGCGCAACCCGGCGTTCGCACGAACCGAACGCCTGCACGCTTGCCCGATGGCCCGCAAACCCCCACCCTTGGGAACAGCACAGGAGAGAACGCCATGAGTTGGAACCCCGCCCTGACCCCCGGATGCCCCGACGCCGTCGGCGCCGATGCCATCGAGACGCTGATCATCCCCCGCGCCCGCGACTTGGGCGGGTTCGAGGTGCGCCGCGCCCTGCCCGCCCCCAAACGCCAGATGGTGGGGCCGTTCATCTTCTTCGACCAGATGGGCCCGGCGGAATTCCTGACCGACCAGGGCATCGACGTGCGCCCGCACCCCCATATCGGGCTGGGCACGGTCACCTATCTGTATCGCGGCAGCTTTCAGCATCAGGACAGCACCGGCGCCGACCAGATCATCACGCCGGGCGCGCTGAACTGGATGGTGGCGGGGCGCGGCGTGACCCATTCCGAACGCAGCCCCGACGCCGTGCGCGCCGGGCCCAGCAGCCTGCTGGGGATCCAGACCTGGATCGCCCTGCCGGAGACGCATGAGGACATCGCCCCCAGCTTCGAACATCACGCGGCGGACGCCCTGCCCGAGATCCGCGACCAGGGGATCGAGGCGCGACTGATCCTGGGCCGCGCCTATGGCGAGACAGCGCCCGCGACGATGCATTCCGACACGTTCTATCTGGACGTGACGCTTGCCGCCCGCGCCCGCTTTCCCCTGCCCGTCGATCACGAGGATCGGGGGATCTACATCACCGAGGGCAGCGTCAGCATCGCCGGGCAGGAGTTCCAGGCCGGCCAGATGATGGTGTTCCGCCCCGGCGACGCGATCACGGTGGCGGCGGGCGACCGGGGCGCACGGCTGATGGCGCTTGGAGGTGCCACGCTGAACGGGCCGCGCCACATCTGGTGGAACTTCGTCGCGTCGTCGCGCGAACGGATTGAGGCCGCGAAACAGGAATGGCGCGAGGCGCGTTGGGGGCAAGGACGGTTCGACCTGCCGCCGGGCGACCGCGACGAACACATCCCCTTGCCGTGACGGAGAGACATATGCCCAAGACCCCCCACGAGGTGCTGGAGTTCTGGTTTTCGGACCAGATGCGCCCCTATTGGTTCGCCAAGTCGGACGACATCGACCGCGACATCGCCGCCCGTTTCAGCGACACCTACGAGGCCGCGCATGCGGGGCGGCTGGACGACTGGATGGACGCGCCCGACAGCGCGCTGGCTCTGGTGATCGTGCTGGACCAGTTCCCGCGCAATATCTATCGCGGCGGGCCGCGCAGCTTCGAATCGAACGACCTGGCGCTGCGCCACGCGCGGACCGCGCTTGACATGGGCCATGACGTGGGCCAGGCCCCCGACCGGCGGCAGTTCTTCTACCTGCCGTTCATGCACAGCGAGGATCTGGCCGACCAGACCCGGTCGGTGGCGCTGTACGAAGACCTGGGCAACGACCATTCGCTGCATTTCGCGCGCGAGCATCGCGACATCGTCGAACGCTTCGGCCGCTTTCCGCATCGCAACGCGATCCTGGGCCGCGACAGCACCCCCGAGGAGGCGGAGTTCCTGAAGACGCATAGCGGCTTCTGATCTTGCCGATGCGGCGCGGGCGTCCTAGCCTGCGCCGCATGGACAGCCTGCCCTGCTTTTACGCACCCG
This sequence comes from Paracoccus sp. 08, assembly GCF_024105395.1. Taxonomy (NCBI): domain Bacteria; kingdom Pseudomonadati; phylum Pseudomonadota; class Alphaproteobacteria; order Rhodobacterales; family Paracoccaceae; genus Paracoccus; species Paracoccus sp. 08. The sequence continues at coordinate 6,461 of NZ_WEKR01000052.1, forward strand.
ACACCGCCGCCCACGATCCCCGGTTCTGGATGCTGCGCGGGGTGCCGATGGCGAACAAGGAAACCGCCGAACGTGCGGACCGCCTGCTGGCGGGCATCGCCGCCGCGGGATTGACCGCGACCGATCCACCGGTGGCCGACCGCGCCCCGATGCACGCGGTCCACACGGCGCGCTATCTGCACTTTCTGGAAACCGCATGGGACGAATGGCAGACGGCCCCCGGAGCGGGGGCCGAGGTCGTGGCCAACCTGCATCCGCAGAAGGCCGACCAGACCTATCCGTCGGGGATCACCGGGCGGGCGGGCTGGCACATGGCCGATACCGGCTGTCCGCTTGGGCAGCACACCTATGCTGCGGCGCTGCGCGGGGTGGACACCGCACTGGCGGCCAGCCGCGCGGTGCTGGACGGGGCGGGCGCGGCCTATGCGCTGTGCCGTCCGCCGGGGCACCATGCCGATGCAGACACCGCGGCGGGGCACTGTTTCCTGAACAATTCCGCCATCGCCGCGCAGGCCCTGCGCGCGGCGCATGACCGGGTCGCCATCCTGGACATCGACGTCCATCACGGCAACGGCACGCAGCAGATCTTTTTTGACCGCGCCGACGTGCTGACCGTGTCCGTTCATGCCGATCCGGACGCGTTCTATCCCTTCTATCTGGGCCATGCGCATGAGGTGGGGCCGGCCGGCACAAACCTGAACCTGCCGCTGCCCCTGGGATCGGACGATGCCGTCTGGCTGGACGCCATCGACCACGCGCTGGACCGCATCGCGGGTTTCGCGCCGGGCGCCCTGGTCCTGGCCCTGGGGCTGGACGCGCACGAGAACGACCCGTTTCGCGGGCTGCGCGTCACCACCCCGGGTTTCGCCCGCGCCGCCGCCCGCATCCGCGCCGCGGGCCTGCCCACCGTCATCGTCCAAGAGGGCGGCTATCTGTCCGAGGATCTGACGCACAACCTTGCCAGCTTTCTGCGGGGCTGGATCGGCACCGCCTGAGCGTTCTATAGCGGTCCGGGAACGGGGGACCCTCATGCGCATCTGCATCATCAACACGGGCGGCACGATCAGCAGCACGGGCCAGCCGCTGGCCCCCATGGCGGCGGACCGCTTTGCCTGCGCCGCGAACGATCTGCTTGGGCCGGCGCTGGCGGCGGCCCTGCAGGGGGACGCGCTGCATTTCGACACGGGACTGCGGTTTTCGGATGACGGGCCCGGAACGCTGGACAGCACCGACCTGCGCCCGTCCGACTGGTGCCGGATCGCGCGGCGGGTGCTGGACCTGTATGCCGACCACGATGCCTTCGTGATCCTGCACGGCACCGACACGATGGATTACACCGGCGCGGCGCTGCCCCTGCTGCTGAACGTCTTCGACGATCTGGGGCTGGCCCGCGCCGCGCTGTCCAAGCCGGTGATCCTGACGGGCGCACAGCTGCCGCTGTTCACCGACACCCACGCCGGGCTGGTCCTGAACGCGGGCAGCGATGCGCTGGCCAACCTGGCCGGCGCACTGTCCTGCGCCCGCCTGCGCCTGCCCGAGGTCGCGATCTTCTTCGACGGACGCCTGCTGCGCGGGTGCCGCGCACTCAAGGTGTCGACGACACGCTTCGCGGCCTTTGACAGCCCGCATCTGGCGCCCCTGGCGGAACGCGGCATCGGCATCCGCCGGGGCACGGTCGCGCCCCTGCCCGGCCCCGCCGCGCCCGACCTTGCGCTGGACGCGCCCGCGGCCCATGCGCGGGCGATGGCCCAGCTGGACGCGGTGCAGGCCTGCATCGACGATCAGCGCGTGGTGCAGATCACGGCCGTGCCCGCCGATCACCGCGCCGCCGCCCCGATGCTGGCGCAGCAGGTGCGCGCGGCGCTGGACCAGGGCGCGACCGGCCTGCTGCTGGAGGGGTTCGGCCCCGGCAACGTCCCCGCAGGAGATGGCGCGATGGCGCAGGTGCTGGCGGATGCGGACGTGCCCGTGCTGATCGCCA
>NZ_WEKR01000053.1:0-4605 GCF_024105395.1 Paracoccus sp. 08
GTATCGTGAGAAGCATTGCAGGACAAGGGCATCACGCCATGCATTCCTGGCCGGAAATCCCGAGGCAAGCCCGTCACATACGATAAACGCCGCTACCAGCGGCGCAATCGTATCGAGATCATGTCCGGCAGGCTCAAGGACGGGCGCCGCGTCGCGACCCGCTACGACAGGTGCCCGAAGGGCTTTCTGTCCGCCATCGCTCTCGCCGCAACTGTCATCTTCTGGCTTTGAAAATTAACAAGTCTGGAGCCCAGACTACGTGGTTACGAGGACCCATGCGCGCCTTCTCTGCGTCCAAGACAGGTCAATGTGCGCGTTCGGAATGTTTCGTCAACACGCTAGGGGAACAGCGGAACTTGCGCCGGCGGCCTGTCGGGCGCCGGCGCGGAAAGCATACGGTCGGGGTCAGTGCCGGTTCTCGCCGAAAGGCAGCGGTTCGGGAGACTGGCCGCGCGTCTTGGCAAGCGACACGACCACGCCCACCGTCAGGATGAAGAACGTGATCCCAAGCGACCAGGACGGCGGGAACTTCTCCCAGCCCATCAGGTCCGCGATGAAGATCTTGGAACCGATGAAGATCAGCAGGATCGACAGCGCGTATTTCAGATAGGCGAAGCGGTGCAGGATCGCGGCCAACGCGAAGTACAGCGCCCGCAGGCCCAAAATCGCGAAAATGTTCGAGGTGTAGACCAGATACGGGTCCGTGGTGATGGTGAACACCGCGGGAACCGAGTCGACGGCAAAGACGAGGTCCGCGATCTCGATCACGATCAGCGCCAGCAGCAGGGGCGTGGCCCAGCGGACCAGCTTGCCGGTCTTGGGATCGGGAATCTTGACTGTAAACGCATGGCCGTGAAGCTCGTCCGTGACGCGCATGCGGCGGCGCAGCCAGTTGAGCGCCTTGTTGTCGGCCATGTCCGTGTGATCGTCGCTGGCAAACAGCATCTTGATGCCGGTGAAGATCAGGAAGGCCGCGAACAGGTACAGGACCCAGTGATAGTTCTCGACGATGGTCGCGCCCAGGCCGATCATGATGCCGCGCAGCAGGATCACGCCCAAGATGCCCCAGAACAGCACGCGGTGCTGGTATTCGCGCGGAATCGCGAAAAAGCTGAAGATCAACGCGATGACGAAGATGTTGTCCATCGCCAATGTCTTCTCGACGATGAAGGCGGTCAGGTACTGCGCCGTAGCCTCCCCGCCCATCGTCCAGTAGATGAAGCCCGAAAAGGCGATGCCCAAGGTGATGTACATGGCCGACAGCTTGAGGCTTTCGGCGATCCCGATCTCATGGTCGTCCTTGTTCAGGACCCCCAGGTCGAAGACCAGCAGGGCGATGACCAGCCCCATGAAAAGCAGCCACATCCAGATGGGCTTGCCCAAGAATTCGCTTAGAAGAAGTTCCACGATGCCCTCGCAAGACTGAAAATGTGCGGGGCAAGGGACGACGGAAGGGCCACCGATGCACCGAGCACGCTCGATGCGGTCCGACATCGCAGCCGATCGTGACGATCATGCTGCCAGAGGGGCCCGGTCCGCAGGTCGGCGCATATCACGAATCGCCCGCCCGCACAAGCATGCGCTTATGCGGGCGGCATCGCGCGGCATTAGAACTCCAGCATCTGCCCTCGACCGGCCGGGGCCGCGACCCGGATCGGGCGCGCCTCGACCGCAAAGTCCGGTGCAAGCGACGGGCGTTGGGCGGGCGGTGCCTGATCGGTCACGGTGAACGCCCCCATCTCGGTCGACAGGACCTGGGCCTGCTGGCGCAGCGACATGGACGCCGCCGTCGCCTGTTCCGCCACCGCGGCATTCTGCTGGGTCACCTGGTCCAGCTGGTTCACGCCGCTGTTGATCTCGGACAGGCCAATGGACTGTTCGGCGGTGGCCAGGGCGATGGCCGCGATCTGTTCGGACACGTCCGACGCCTTCTGCAGGATGACCCCCAGGCTGTCGCCCGTCCGGCCCACAAGATCGGACCCGGTCCTGACCTGCGCCGCGCTTTGCGAGATCAGGCCACGCACCTCGCGCGCGGATTCCGCCGCGCGCTGCGCAAGGCCCCGCACCTCGGAGGCCACAACCGCAAAGCCGCGACCCGCCTCTCCGGCACGAGCAGCCTCGACGCCCGCGTTCAGGGCCAACAGGTTGGTCTGGAACGCGATGTCGTCGATGACGCCGATGATGCGGGTGATCTGTTCCGACGACCGCTGGATGCCCTGCATGGCGGTAACCGCATCGGCCACGACGGCCGCGCTGGTCCGGGCGATGTCGCGGTTCTGGCCGCTGGCGCGCTCCGCCTCTCGGGCGCGTTCGGCGGTCTGGCGCAGGCTCTCGTTCATCTGGTTCAGGGCCGCGGCGGACTGTTCCAGCGTGGCGGCTTGGGTCTCGGCGCGGCTGGACAGCTCTCCGGCGGCCATGTTGATCTCGTCCGCGCCGCCGCGCACCTGGTTGGCGACGTCGGTGATGCGGCGGATCGTGTCCGACAGCCCGCCCACGACACCGTTGAACGCCAGGCGCAGCGAGTCGTAACCCTGCGGAAAGGGATCATGCGCGGGGCTGGCGATCTGATGCGTCATGTCGCCAGCCGCCAGCCGGTGCAGCCCGGTGCCGATCTCGCGCACGACGCGGGCCTGACGCTCGGCCTCGGCGCGGGCGTCGCGGTCGCGGGCGTCGCGCGCGGCCTCGGCCTCGGCCTCCAGACGCCGGGCGGTCAGCGCCCGGTCGCGGAACACCTGCATCGCCCCGGCCATCGCGCCGATCTCGTCGCCGCGGCCGGCATGGGGGACCGGCGTCTCTAGGTCGCCATCCGCCAGACGGGTCATCGCCGCCGTCATCCCCTCGATCGGACGAGAGATGATCTGCGCGCCGAACCAGACGACGACCAGCGTTCCAAGTAGCATCAGCGCCGCGGTCAGCACCGCCCGGTCGCGCGTCTGGGTCACATGCGCCATCACGGTCGCGCGCGGCACATGCATCATCAGGGTCCAGCTTTCGTCCATGCCGGGAAAGGAGACTGACCCTGTCAGGACCATCGACTGTTGCCCGTCCACCTCGGTGTAGTGCATCGGTCCCGCCGCCATCAGCGCCTGGTCCGCAGCCTGCACCGGCTGGCCCAGCAGCGCGCGGTCCTCATGCGCGATCCACAGCCCCCCGGAGCTGACCAGCCGCACGCGACCGTCGCCAAAGGGACGCAGCTCCTCGATCCGCGCCGACAGCCGGTCCAGCGATACGTCGCCGGTCAGCACGCCCACCGGCCGCGTGCCGTCGCGGACCACGCCGCTGACGGTGGTCATCAGGACCTCGGCGCCGTTCACGGGGTACAGATAGGGCGGCGTGATCAGGCTGCGATCCTCGCGCAGCGGCCGGTCGTACCAGCTGTCGGTCCCGGCCTCGGGGCGCATGTCCAACTGTTCGATGCCGATGCTTCCGTCAGGGGCGTAGAAGAAATACGGCACGAACCGCCCGGCGGCATCCGCATAGGGGCTGCCCAGATGGGCGCCATCCGGCCCAAGCGCGTCGGGTTCCAGCGCCAGCGTCATGCCGACCAGATCGGGCCGCGTGCGCAGGATCGTGGTGACGATGGAGGCCAGCGCATCGCGATTTGCAGGATCGTCGGCGATCGCCCCCTCGATCCCGGCGACGCCGGTGCGGACGGTGTCGATGACGCTGCCGACCTCCTGCGCGATGGTCGCGGCATAGCCGGTCATGAGCGCGCCGGCATGCGCTTCGGATTCGCGGGCCGAATCGCGCGTCATCAGGCTTGTCGTCAGCGCGATCACGGCGACGATGGCAAAGGCGGTCAGCGCGGCGGCGGACAGGGCCAGCTTGGCGCGGATGGAGATGGAACGGAACGGCATGCTTGCCCCTCTCTTGGGGGTTGGTCGGGAAAGAGGTCTGTCCCGCCGAGATAGCAGCCACAGGTTTCCGATCCGTTACCGGGCCGCCGTCGAACGTGACCAAATCGATCGATCCCGACGGCCGTCGACGGCCTAGCCCTTCAGGCGCGCCATGAACCCCCGGTCGATCCGGTCCTTGACCCGCCACAGCCAACGGCCCTGCAGGACGATGCCGTGCCACTGGGCCAGCGCCTCCTGTCCGCCAAGCGAGATGATCTTCAGATAGTCGCGCTGCGGCCGGAACGCCCGGCAGGGGCGGCCCAGGTGCCGCGCGGCTAGGTTCGCCGCCAGCACGGGCGCCTGGCGCACGGCAAAGACACCGGCCTTTGGGCGGGGGGCGTGGGTCATGAAGGCACAGTCGCCGGCCGCGAACAGGTCGGGATGGCCAGGCACCTGCAGGCACGGCCCCACGCACACAAAGCCCGCCTCGTCCACCGGCAGATCGCGTGCCAGCCAGTCCGGCGCACGCGCGCCGGCGATGCCCAGGGTCAGGGCGCTGTCGATCCGCCGTCCGTCGGCCAGCACCACGTGATCGGCCGCGACCCGATGCACGCGCGCCTTCGTCAGGATCGCGACCCCTGCCCTGTCCAGTGCGCGGCGCAGCAGGGTCCGGGCGCGCGGCGTCAGGGCTGCGGCGATGCGGGGCCCGGCCTCGACCAAAGTGACGGGCGCGCGCTGGCGATGGGACAGGGCAAGCGCGATCTCGGCC
>NZ_WEKR01000054.1:0-4499 GCF_024105395.1 Paracoccus sp. 08
AAGAAGTCAGGCCAGGCGCCGATCCGCGACCGTCACCAATGCGGGCACCGCGTTGCGGTGACAGTTTCTTTTTTGGCCCCTTACGGGGCTGTGCGCTCCCTCCCCTCAGGCATCAAAAGAAGTCCGAAGGGGGTGCTTTGGTCAAGCTATTTAATTGCCGAAAACGGCAATAAATAAGTGGGAAAGCGTTGTTATAAATAGTAAAAAGGAGGTGCGGAAGGGGCGCAGCAAGCGCACCACGCTAACCACTACAAGGAGGCCAGACATGGCTCTAGCAATCCAAACCGACACCGCCGCCGAGCAGGCGCGCGACCACATGCTGCGCCTGCTGATCGCAGAGCAGAACGACGCCTTCCGGCGCTGCCTGGGCTTCGCAGCCCTGTGGCGGGACCATCATCTGAAAGGCCGTGTTGTCGTCACGCCGGGTTTCGAGGCTCTGCCCGTGGTGACCAAATCCGCGCTGATGGAGAAGGTTATCAACTTCACCGACTTCACCGAGGAAAACGACCCTTGGGAGGATCACTCCTTTGGTCGCGTGGAGGCCGATGGCGCGGCGATCTTCTGGAAGATCGACCTTTTCGACACCGCCTACACCTACGGCGCAACGATGCCCGATTGTGCCTGTGACCCTGACCAGACGCGCCGTGTCCTGACGCTCTACCTGCCGTCCGAACACTGACCGGGGATCGGCCTGCTTTGCTCCGCAGGCAGGCCGATGCTTCCCGCAGCTTCACCGACAAGGGAATGAACACATGAGCAATGCAGTCTTGGAACAGCGTCTCGCAGAAGCATGGGCGCTGGTCAGGAAGGGCGACACCTTCGGTATCGGACGCCGCTTCCTGACGCAGCATGGGGCCGGTTGAAACCCCCCCCCATCGCTTTGTCCTGCCCTCACAGCCGGACGCCACATCAATCAAGTAATCGTCGCAAACAGGAATGCCACCCATGAAAACCGAAATCATCGCCGCCGCCCCGATCCAGTATTTCCCGCTGGCCCAACTCTATGTCTCCGACATGAACCCGCGTCAGGACGCGGACCCGGAGGGGATCGACCTGCTGGCCGACAGCCTTGCCATGATCGGCCTGATCCAGAACCTTTCCGGCACCGTTGACGCGGATGGCCGCGTCGGCATCGTCGCCGGGGGGCGCAGGCTGCGCGCCATTGCCCGTGCGGTCGAGCGTGATCCAACCGTGACCAAGCGCCACCCGGAACTGGCCTCCGTTCCCGTCCGCATCGCAGCCGACGAGGCCACCGCGCGGGCATGGGCCAGCGCCGAGAACGCCGCCCGCGAGGACTTGGCACCCGCCGATGAAATCCGTGCCTATGGCCGGATGAAGGATGCGGGCGCGGACGTGTCCACCATCGCCCGCAGCTTCGGCAAGACCGAGGCGCATGTTTACCGCCGCCTTGCGCTGGCCGCGCTGCCCGCCCCGGTTCTGGACGCCTTGAAGGCGGGGCAGATCAGCCTTGGCATGGCGAAAGCCTTTACCGTGTCCCAGGACGAGGCCCTGACCTTGCAGGTTCTGGCCGAGGTGAAGGGCCGCGACCTGTCGGAACACCAGATCAAGCGCGCCTTGCAGCCTGACGCGATCAGCGGCACCGATCGCCGCGCCCTGTTTGTCGGGCTGGACGCCTATACCGCAGCGGGCGGGCGGATGAACCGCGATCTGTTCAGCGACACGACCGCGCTGCACGATGCCGATCTGCTGGACCGCCTGTTCATCGAAAAACTGAAAGAGGAAGCGGCGAAGGTCGGGGAGGTCTGGAAATGGGCGGATGTTTCGACCGACAGCTATATTCCCTACGGCACCACGGAGAAGATGGACCGGGTCTACCGCGTCGAGGGCGAACTGACCGAAGCGCAGTCCGAGCGTTACGACGAACTGGCCGAACTGGCGAACGGCGACGTTCTGGACGAAGCGGGCAAAGCCGAACTAGCCGAACTGGTCGCAATCCTTGACGGAGACTACACCGACACACAGCGCGCCGTGGCGGGGGTGTTCGTCTATGTGGGAAGCGATGGACGGCTTTGCGTGACTAACCCCCTTGTCAGCCCCTATGACCGGGATGAAGCAATCGAGACGCAGGTTCTGACCGGACATGCCGCAACACGCCTCAGCGCGGACAGCGTCGAGGATGCGCCCAAGTCGCCCTATTCCGGTGCGCTGGTCGAGGACATGAAGGCCGTGCGGCTGGCCGCGATCCAGACCGCGCTGCTGGACAAGCCGGAAATGATCTTTGACCTGCTGGCCTTCGGCATGTCGCTGGCATCGGGTGTCAGCACCCATGTTTTCGACCTGTCGCCGGGACGCCCCAACAACTGCCCGAGCAAGCCGGATGGGTTGGAGTGTTCCGAACGGCTGACCCATGCCCCTGCGGGACATGAGGCATGGAGCCGCCCGGAACTGCGGATTGACGATCTGGCGACCGCCTTCCGCACGTTCGTCGCCGCTGGCAAGAAAGCCCGCAACGTGGCGCTGGTCGATAGCGTGGCGCGGACCCTGCCCTACGGCGCAGGCAGCGCGGAGTTTTTCGGACTGATCGAGGCCGATGCCGGGGCCGGTATCCGCAAGGTCTGGACACCCACCGCCGAGAACTTTTTCAGCCGCGTCAGCGCCGACTATCTGGACACGCTGCATCTGGACCTGACCGGCTGCGATCCGCAGGGGAACGGCTTCAAGGCGCACAAGGCGCAGAAAAAGGCCGAGAAAGCGCAGTGCATGGAGCGTCTGTTCAGCGATGCCGAGTATCAGAAGGCATGGAAGATCGACGCGGAGAAGAAGGCCCGCATCGAGGCTTGGACCCCGGATTGCTTCTGATCTAATTTAGGGCGGTTAGCGCCGCCCTAATTTCCATACTTGAGACGAGAAGATACGTAGCGTTGAAAAACGCCTTTACGTTCTAAAGCCCACTTCAGCTAAGGCGAGATCAGTCATGAATTTCCTCTATCATCGCATCTATCTTGCCGGGTATAGTGGATGGATGATGCCGCGCCGGTTGCGTAAGATCATCCCAAGATCGAAAATTCACCGAGCTTGGTTTTTAGGTTCTACAGGTTACTTTGTTGAAAAAGGCATACGATACGGGTTAGCAAATCCCCGGACACAGGAGCGGACTTACCATGAAATTTGAAGAAAAACTTTTGTCCATGGGTGCGAACGCGACCGTATGGCGAAGACGCAAACCACTCTTTACAAATGGGCGGCAGGTTTAGCAGCATCTGTAGTCGGCAGCATTGTATACGTGGCTATATTCATTCAGAATCCCACAGTACCGATGACCGCAATATTGATCCTATTTGGCTTTCTACTTGTCTGCCTCCTTAAAGTAGTAGAGCTGCACAACGAGATAGATAGAGCCAGGTATCGCCTAGTCCATGATCTCCTGATTGTCGCACCAACCGGACACGGCAAAGGCATTCCATTCCCAGAACGGCAATCGTCGTTCGACTGAACACCCCCATTCCTTGTGGTGAGGAATACTGGCCCCGCTTCGGCGGGGTCTTTTTTTTCTTTTAGATTGGCGCTACCACTTCTTGACTGAACAACCTTTCGATTGAACCGGAGAAGCTGATGAACGTAACTGAAATGAGCTATGCTCAACTGGAAGAACAGCGAAAGCAGATTGAAGACGCGATGCGCAATCTTGATAAAACACGCAAGACTGACGCAAAGAAGGCCGTCAGGGCAACTGCAAAGGAATACGGATTTACTATCGAGGAACTGTTTGACTTGCCCGTCAGCCCGAAAAGCAGCGGTGCTGGAGCAAAGCCAAAGTATCGGAACCCCGAAAACCAAGACGAAACGTGGTCGGGGCGAGGACGCAAACCGCAATGGATCAAAGAAGCTGTTGAGAACGGCGCTGATCTATCGACGTTTAAAATCTAGGTCAGATCCTGCGGGCTAGGGTTTCACCCTGGCCCGCGCGGCGAGCGGTCAGGTGCCCACAACGCACGTCACGACCAATAAATAGCGGTGACTCTAGCCGATCAGAAAGTAGCGGCCCTACGGGCCGCTTTACTCGTTGTTCGCTTCAATCACGGCGCGCTGATCTCTCTTTGTAACCTGTCCCGAACAGAAACCAGTTGGCATCTATTCCACAGTGTTCGAGGACAATTGCAAGCTCACTTGCTTTCAGGTCGCGCTCTCCTGACTCGATCTTGCAATAGGTTCGGAACGGCGTACCAATTTTTTCCGCCATGTCCCGTTGAGAAATATCTGCGCTTGTCCTGACATGCTTGAGCCGATCTGTAAGACTATGCTCATGCCCAAGCGAAAAGATTTCAACTTTCCTGCCGCGTGTTTCTTCTGTCATTGGTCGAAGCCCTCATGAGACAGTTGTTGAATGTTCTAGTAAGGATGATTGCCGATAACGGCAACAATTCATCCTTCTGTAATCATCCACGCGGGGGGCTGAAAGCCGGAGGCGGTGGCACTTCTATCATGGCGGCGTCCCTCGCGTTGGTCGGTCTAGGGCTGATCGCCCTGGACCGCCCGCC
>NZ_WEKR01000055.1:0-4424 GCF_024105395.1 Paracoccus sp. 08
ATCACGCTTCCGACCTGCTGTCCGCGCAGGAAGCTTCTCACTCTGCTATTCCGCGCCCTCGAACCACCGTGTCCCGCCTGACGCCAAGCGCCCCGCTCACCCGGAAACATCAACCCGCACAACCTTACTCACATCAACGCCAGGGACAAAAAACCGGGCGTCAAAGTCCGTTGTGCGGGTCAAACCAGAATGGGCGACGTCATGCCAATACGGTGCGAAACGACGGCTTCATGAATTGTTCCGGTTAAATGGGTCATCCGCCATGAGTATGCGACCTTCTGGTGGCGTGTCTCGGGCGACAGCCTGGAGGGCGAGGGCATCCTGGACGGCGACCTGATCGCCGTGGATCGGCCCGGGCAGCGGCACAGCGGGCGCATTGTCCTGGCCGTGGTCAATGGACAGATCACCGTGAAGAAGCTCGCAAAGCGGGACGGCCAATGGTCCCTGGACCCGCGCGCCCGCAGCGACGGCTACTATCATTTCATTGCCAGTTGACTTCTATTCCACATAAATGGTGACGTAAGTCGTAGAGTCACCGAGGTCCTGCACAGCTATTCCCCGCGCCTTGAGACATACTCAATTGACGAGAGCTTTGTCGATTTATCCGGCTTCGGGGATCGCATGGAGGCCCATGCCGCACGGATGCGGGATGCGGTCAGAACCGAGACCGGCATTCCAACCTGCGTGGGCATCGCCCCCACCAAGACGCTTGCCAAGCTGGCGAACTATGCTGCCAAGAAGAACCCCCTTTTTTCAGGGGTTTGCAATCTCATGGACCAGGATGTGCGGAACTATGTGATGCGCCGCATTCCCATCGGAGAAATCTGGGGCGTGGGGTCCGCGACCGAGGCCAAGCTGAAGGCCCAAGGGATCAACTCTGCCGCCGAGCTGCCCGACCTGCCTTTGGCGCTTGGCCGCAAGATCGGCACGGTTGTCCTGGAACGCCTGGTGGCCGAGCTGCGTGGGATACCTTGCATAGATTTTGAGGACGTGGCCCCGCAGCGTAAGGGCATGGCTGTCACCCGCTCCGCGGGCACACCCATGACGACATTTGATGTGCTGGCACAGGCTATCACAGCCCATGCGACACGAGCGGCAGAGAAGCTGCGTCAGCATGGCTTGGTGGCTGGCACGATGACGGTGTTCTACCACACCAATCCGCATAAGCCTGACAGGCCGCGCCATTCCTTTTCGCGCAGCATCCGCCTGCGGCCCATGTCCAACCATACGTTTGACCTGGTGGATGCCGCCGTAGCGGCCGCGCGGCGGGGCTGGAAGGGAGATCCGTCAGGAAATGGCTATGGCTACACCAAGGCCGGGATAATTCTCGATGACTTGCTGGCCGAGGCCGATCGACCCGCCATGCTTTTTACGCCGGATCAGCCGCGCGATGCGCGTCTGACCACGGCGCTGGATGCGATCAATGATCGCTTCGGCAAAAAAACGATGGTGTTGGCGCGAGAGGGAGTTAGCCGCTCATGGGCGACAAAGGCCGATCATAGATCGCCACACTATACGACACGGATTAGCGAGCTGCCTATTCTATCAGTGTAGGCCAATTTTTCTGTTAGATCGCTCATCCTTGTGTTTAGCATAGCAGCATCATCGTTTTTGATGAATGCCTTAGAGCCTAGCAATACAGAACCAAGGATAAAACGATGAATAGTAAAAGAATAACCGGTGTCGATAATGCATCCGAATACATGCCGATAAAAATGAGCGTGACGCTATACAATCCTGTTTCCGATGAGCAAGGTATAGAATACATTCAAATGCTTCGCGCCATTGAAAATGTAAATGTTTGGAGGCGACCAAATAAACTTCAAGATAGGAGCATTTTGTACCACGAAATTTTTGTTAAATGCTGGCCAGATGCAGCAGCTTCTGTTGCAGAAGTCTTAGCGTCTATTGCTAGCAATCACCCGGCTAACAAAGAAATTTTCAAGAATTAATCGCGTTCAAATATAGCATAAGTACCGACCTCTTACTATTCAAAGACTATATCATGGCGGCGTCCCTCGCGTTGGTCGGTCTAGGGCTGATCGCCCTGGCCCGCCCGCCCCGAGGGACCGCGCTCCAGGCTTGGCCGGCTGCACCGGCCTGCGCCCCGAGCCTATCCCCCTGCCCCTCCTTTACGCCTGATCCCGCTCGGGCTGTCTCTCCGAGTCAGCCCGCGCGGGGGCGCAATAGTCGGCCCAGGGCGCTAGTCTCGGCCCTTCGGGTCACGATCGCTCGCGCAAGAGCCAGCCTGCCCACAGGACGCCTCGCCTTCCTTCGCTCTATGAAGGCGCGTCCAGCTCGACGCCTGCAAGGCCCTTCCCTTCCGTTGGTCGGCCAGGGCTGGACAGGGCTGGCAGAGGGCACCCGGTTGTCCAGTCGCGCGGCATCAAAGCAACGCATCAACGTTTGCCAATGTGGTATTTGTAAGCGGTTGAGATTTGAGAACATCGCGGGACAGATCCGGATCTGGGATACATGTCTTAACCAAGACATCAAGTCGGTCGAACCATTCGCCTTCGTTGAACGCAAATAGATTGTACAATGCTTCGTTCGCTGTTTTGCAATCCCACTCTTTATGCTTTGCTTTGCAGTACTTCATTGCTGCCGTCATAATGTGCCAACGTAGCTTTGAGTACTTTCCTTCAAATCTTTTGTTTGAAGTAAGCATTTTAAGACGGTAGTGGCAGAAACAGGCAGTATAATAGTCGTCCTCCGCTTTACCTTCAGCAAAAACTTCAGAAAGTAACTCTCCGGTTAAACGATTTGGGTAACGGCTTGCAATATCGGGCCGCATCATTACCGTTGCAGCGTAGCAGCGCGCTGTCTCACGAACATCGAAGATTCTCACTGGCGCTATACTTTCTGGGCTATATTGACCTTTCCGACGCTCGAAATAAAGGCGGGTCGTTTCACTTGCCCCGCGAACATTAAAATAGCGTTCGAGGTCTCGCAGGGTTTTCATTGTAGATACAAATTGCGCATCTTCAACCTTAGACTGCCGATTTGTAGCTCGAACAATATCATCAATCACAACTGGATCGTCGGCTTCAATAAGTTTAACCATCAAACTTACTGTATCATCAGTCTGTTCATCTAAAGAAATAAGAACATTAGACGTTTGACAGCCGTTCACAATTTGAAAGTCTCTTATGTATATTTCTTGACCTGACGGCCGAACACTAGACGCTACTATTGTTACCCCATTGTTCATAAGTCCAAATCTGGACTTTTTATCAAAATCACCAAGGGTCCCTGCAATTTCTGCGTTCACGTCTACATCAACACCGAGAAAGTCACGAACATTTTCTTCAAAGAGTTTCTTCCGAGGTACTCCATGCTTATCCTTTAATATCGCCTCGATGAAGCTTCGAGCCTTAACAGTGGCGACATAGGCATTATTAATATTAGGTGCAGTCGGAAATGGCGCATATCCAATGGTTGGTAAGCTGGCTTCAACTGGCCCATCAGCAGCGAGCCAATATGCGTGAATAACGTCACGATGCCCCTTGATCAATTGTGTATTATGAAAATAACCTAATGCTGTTATGGCAATCAAGCCTGCGTCAAATGCCGCATTAATTTCAGCAGCCGGGGTGTCAGCAGCGGCGGTAAAAAAATAAGAGTGCAAGTCGGGAAGACCGCCCCTGATACGACCAATGTTTTTAAAAAGAAGCCTAAACATTTTTTTAAAGTCAGCCAAGAATTGGCTGTGTGGCTGTTTTGGCGAGTCTGACAGGTAGTCCGTGATCGCGGCAACAAATGAATCTACTTCCTGTTTTGACCAGCTTGTTGACCGCTTGGCTTGTGTTAAAACTACTGTAACGTGAAACTCACGGCGTGACGAAGCAAAGATTTCTTCAAGCTCGTCAAAATGAAAAACAGCACGGTCATCTAAAAATAGAAATGCCCCGTCAATTCCGGGATCTGCGCCGTCATAGACCAAATCTGTTGCTTCAACACTATCTGCTGAGTAGCGAGTAAAAGCGCAGTATGCCGTAAACGCTTCGAAATTTTTCGATTCTTCAAATGGGGCGGCAAAATCTTCGCAAAAAGATTCAAAATACGATCTTGTGACTAGATGCATAACTGACTGACCCCGTGGTGATGATACTCAACAGGACTGTACGGTTACGTCGCAGCACTACAATCTAAGATTCATAGTTTGTTGAACGTTTGCAAGCGCGGTGATCGCCCCTCCGGGGGGATTTGGACAAGCCAAACGCCCCCTGCGTGGCGTTCCTTATCGCGACGGGACGGGCCTGACTGTCACCTTTCGGCCTGGTCGCGTCCTGCGCCTGACAGATCGCCCCCATCCACCCAAGGGGCTTTCGCGGCATATCCTTGCCCCTGCGGGCCTACGGTATTCCACGGTCCCCTTGTGCGTCTGTGACCGATCCGTCCTGCTGGTCCTTGCGCGACCGACC
>NZ_WEKR01000056.1:0-3482 GCF_024105395.1 Paracoccus sp. 08
CCCGCGCGCAGGGGCGTGACCGACATGGACCGCCCCGTGGCGATCCCGCGGGTGTCGGCCGGGCGCCTGCCCGAACCCGCCGCCCTGCCACTGTGGCTGCGGGCCGTCATCATCGCCTGCTGCATGATCGAGGCGTTCTGCTTTGCCGCGCCCATGCTGGGCCTGGGCAGCGCGCGGACGGCCTCGGTGATGCTGGGCGGCTTCTGGGCGCCGCTGGTGGGCGATGGGGTCGGGCTCTATCCCGGTCAGGGGGTCGCGATGTTCCTGACCTACGGCCTGCTGCATTCCGGACCGCTGCATCTGGCGATGAACATGATCTCCCTGGCCGCCGTCGGCCGAGAGCTGGTGCGCATGATCGGATCGGCCCGCATGGCGCTGACCTATCTGCTCAGCCAGATCGCCGCCGGCATGGTCTTCGCCTGGATGGAGCCCGATGCCGGGCCGATGGTCGGCGCGTCGGGCGCGGTCTTCGGGCTGGCGGGGGCGCTGGTCGGCTATGCGGCGATCACCCTGCGCCGCCGTCACCGCCCAATGAGCCCGCTGGTGCGCGCCGTGGCGCTGATCCTGGGGCTGAACGTGGCGCTGACGCTGCTGATGCCGTCGATCGCCTGGCAGGCGCATCTGGGCGGGGGCGTGGCGGGCCTGGTGCTGGGGCTGCTGGTGCGGCCCTCAGCCGTCCTGGGGGGTCCGGGGGGCCTGCCCCCCGGCGTCGCGGGACGCAATCTGCGCGCTTTCGTCATCCGCCTCCGCTGCGGTGGTGCTGTCCGTCGCAGGCTGTTCCACCGGGACAGCGTCACCCTGATCGCCGCTGACCGACGCATCTTCGATGGCCGCTTCCGGCTCGGCGGCGGCATCGTCGCGGACGATGTCTTCGGGGTCAAAGGCGTCCTCGATCCCCTCGACGACCATCAGGCGCCGCAGCGCCGCGCGGAACTCGTCCGCGGGCTGCCAGACCAGCGATGCCGCATCCTGCCCCTCGACTTGTGCCCGGTGCTCGGCCACCAGGCGGTGCCCGATGCCATAGCCGGTCCATTTGCGCATCCGCCCGCGCCCCAGGAACCACTCGCCGTGATCATAGTCACGGCGCGCCCACAGCCCCGCCGCCTGCTTCAGCGTGCCCAGCCCCGGCCGCGTCTGATCCCAGGGGTCGGGCGGCCCGCCCAGAACCTGTT
Source organism: Paracoccus sp. 08 (assembly GCF_024105395.1). NCBI lineage: Bacteria > Pseudomonadati > Pseudomonadota > Alphaproteobacteria > Rhodobacterales > Paracoccaceae > Paracoccus > Paracoccus sp. 08. The sequence continues at coordinate 1,173 of NZ_WEKR01000056.1, forward strand.
GGACGAAATGTCCCGCCAGCCCCTCGCTGACCAGCGCCTCGCCCAGGGACCGACCGTATCCCGGCCCGTCCCAGCGCGTCAGGCGATGCAGTGCGTGGACCAGGGTGCGGCGGAAATGCTCGGGCTCGACCCGGTCGGGGTCCAGCGTGATCTCGATGATGCCGGGGGCCGGGGCGTGGCCCGCGATACCCCATTCGGGGATCACCCCGTCGCCCCCCCGCACCACAAGGTCGAACCGGGGCAGGTCCAGATGCGCCTCGGCCATCGCCACCATCTCGCGCGCATGGGCGCGGATCTCGGCCATGACGGGCGTCAGGGCGCTGCGGGCGTTCAGCATGTGCAACTGCCAGATCGTCATGGCCACATCCCGTTCTGGCCGGTCCCTACCGCGGTCATCAGACCTCGGGGACCAGCACCTCGCGCTTGCCGACATGGTTGGCGCTGCTGACCACGCCCTGCTCCTCCATCTGCTCGACCAGGCGCGCAGCCTTGTTGTAGCCGATGGCCAGCTTGCGCTGGATATAGCTGGTGGAGCATTTGCGGTCCTTGGCCACGATCATCACGGCCTGATCATACAGCGCATCGTCCGATCCGTCGCCGCCCAGGCCCAGCACCGCGTCGATGTCGTCGGCCTTGTCGTCCTCGGGGCCCTCGACCACGCCCGACTTGTAGCTGGGCGGCCCAAAGGATTTCAGGTGGGTCACGATCTCCTCGACCTCCTCGTCGCTGACGAAGGGACCGTGGATGCGGGTGACGCGCGCGCCGTTGCCCATGTACAGCATGTCGCCTTGGCCCAGCAGCTGCTCTGCCCCCTGCTCGCCCAGGATGGTGCGGCTGTCGATCTTCGAAGTGACCTGAAAGCTGACCCGCGTGGGGAAGTTCGCCTTGATCGTGCCGGTGATGACATCGACCGAGGGACGCTGCGTTGCCATGATCAGGTGGATCCCCGAGGCACGGGCCATCTGCGCCAGGCGCTGGATGCAGGCCTCGATCTCCTTGCCGGCGACCATCATCAGGTCGGCCATCTCGTCGACGACCACGACGATATAGGGGAAGGTCTCGGGCTGGAACTCCTCGGTCTCCCAGATCGCGTCGCCGGTATCCTCGTCAAAGCCCGTCTGGACCGTCCGCTTGAACATCTCGCCCTTCTTCAGGGCCTCGGTGACGCGGCCGTTATAGCCCTCGATGTTGCGCACGCCCATCTTGGACATCTTGCGATAGCGGTCCTCCATTTCGCCCACGACCCATTTCAGCGCCACGACGGCCTTCTTGGGGTCAGTGACGACCGGGGACAGCAGGTGCGGGATGCCGTCATAGACGGACAGTTCCAGCATCTTGGGGTCGATCATGATCAGCCGGCATTCGTCCGGCGTCAGCTTGTAGAGCAGCGACAGGATCATAGTGTTGATGGCGACCGACTTGCCCGACCCGGTGGTGCCCGCGATCAGCAGGTGGGGCATCTTGGCCAGGTTCGCCACGACCGGATCGCCGCCGATATCCTTGCCAAGCGCCAGTGGCAGCGGCTGCGTGCCGTCGCCGAAGGCGCGCGAGGCAAAGATCTCGCGCAGCAGCACCTTTTCGCGCTTGGCGTTGGGCAGTTCGATCCCGATCACGGTGCGGCCGGGAACGGTGCTGACGCGCGCGGACAGGGCCGACATCGACCGGGCGATGTCGTCGGACAGGCCGATCACGCGGCTGGCCTTCAGGCCCGGCGCGGGTTCCAGCTCGTACAGCGTCACGACCGGGCCGGGGCGGACCTCGGTGATCTGGCCCTTGACGCCGTAATCGTCCAGCACCGCCTCCAGCATGCGGGCGTTCTCCATCAACGCCTCGTGGGACACGGGCACCACGTCGCTGTCCGATGGCGCCGACAGCAGCGCCAGCGGGGGCCGCTCATAGGCGGGGCTGCCGCTGTCGTCGAACCGCAGGGCAGGCTCGGCCTCGGCCCGCGCGCTGCGAGAGGGTTCGGCGCGCTTGGCGGGGGCGATGATCTGGCGCGGCGTCTCGGCGCCGAAGGGGCGCGGGTCGACCGGCTCCTCGGGGGCGGGGGTCGCGGGCGCACCCTCGCGGGCCAGCCGGGACGCGACCGCCTTCAGCACCGACGACTTGGCGGTGCTGGTGCGGATGGCGTCGCTGATGCGGCCCCGGACCTCGGCCTCGGACGGGGCGGCGCCCTCGTAATCCGAATCGCGCTCGATCAGCTCTGGCTCGGGCATCTCGGATTCCAGCTCGAATGCCGGCGGGGCGGAACGGCGGCGGGCGGCGGGTGCGGCCTTGCGGGGGGTGGCACCCTCGGCGCGCGGCTGGCGC
>NZ_WEKR01000057.1:0-2359 GCF_024105395.1 Paracoccus sp. 08
GCCCGCCGACACGACCGAAATGCCGACACGACCGAAATGTGGTCGCTGGCGATCTCGGTCTTCACGCGAACAAGGATCTGCTTCCATTCCACCATGGAAAATCGTGTCGGAGAGGCTGTCCCCTTCTGGTCTGTCGAAAGGGTCGTCTTGGTACGGGGCACGTGGTTCTCCAGCGCTGTAATGGGCAGGGTCGGCAGGTCCGCAAGCTCACGAATCTGTCATCTGTGCAGACGTAAGGCGATCACCGCGACCGGGGTTCCTTGCGCGATCGATGCCCTGCCCGACCGTTGCCCGGTCGCACCGTTCCGCCGCCGCCGACGATCGGACATAAACGGGTGACCTGTGTGGCTGCCCGGCCTGTCCCCGACTGCTGTCACGACCGGGGGTGCCGCTGCCGTGCCGTGGGTGACGTGACCTGCCGTCGGGGGCGATGAGGCAAAGGGCTGGAACATTCGCGCCATCCCCTTGTTGGACCCCTGCTCGATCACGGGCCCAGAACACAAGGAAAGGCCCGCCCATGCATCGTCGTCCCGACACGTCACCCCTCGTTCCCGGCACCGCACGCAGGTCGCGGAACCGCGCCTGATGCGCCGTTACGCTGCCCCTGACGGCGTCCAGCCACCACACAGCCTGCTGGATCGCCGGAACCAACGCCCCCGCAACCAGACGCCGCCCATGCGGGCCATCTGACCGAACACCATGATCGCGGCGCCGGACCATCGGTGCCGCACAGCTTTGGGAAAGGACCGTCATGCCCCATCATGATCATCTCGACCACATCCGCCACACGCCCCGGCCGCCCGCATCCGGCATCGGTCTGGGCGCGGTGCTGGGCATCTTCCTGGCCGCCGCCGGAACCGGCTATCTGCTGACCCGCCAGCCCGAACGGCGTCCCGCCGACAATGCCCCCCGGCGCACTGCCAAGCACGCGCCGTCGGGCCGCTTTGCGCTGACCGGCCGTACCGTGACCATCGCCCGCCCCCGCGACGAGATCTATGCCTTCTGGCGCCAGTTCGGGAACCTGGCCGGCGTGATGGAGAACGTCCACGCCGTCTCGACCGAAGGCGACGTCACCCGCTGGACCCTGCGCGGCCCGGGCAGCGACATCACCCTGCGCACCCGCATCACCGAGGATCGCCCCGGCGACGTCATCGCATGGGCCTCGACCGATGGCTCGGACATCGAGACCACCGGCCGGGTGCTGTTTCGCGATGCGCCGGGCAATCGCGGCACCGAGGTCACCGCGCTGATCGCCTATGTGCCGCCGATGGGCGCGCTTGGCCGCGTCGTGGCCAAACTGTTCCAGGCGGACCCCGCGATCCAGGGGCGCCGCGACCTGAAGCGCCTGAAGATGTTCCTTGAGACCGGCGAGATCGCCACCCCCCTCAACCGCAGACAGGAGGCCTGATCCATGCGCGCACTGACATGGCACGGCAAGCACGACGTCCGCGTCGAGACGATGCCCGACCCCCAGATCGTCAACCCCCGTGACGCGATCATCCAGGTCACCTCGACCGCGATCTGCGGGTCCGACCTACACTTGTTCGACGGGGTGATCCCCGGCATGCAGGCGGGCGACATCCTGGGCCACGAATTCATGGGCCGGGTCGTCGATGTCGGCCCCGGCAGCACGCTGAAAGTCGGTCAGCGGGTCGTGGTGCCCTTCACCATTTCCTGCGGGTCGTGCTTTTTCTGCCAGCGGGCACAGTTCTCGGCCTGCGACAACTCGAACCCCGCCGACAAGCAGGACCTGACCGAAACCATGTTCGGCCATGCGGCGGCGGGCCTGTTCGGCTATAGCCACCTGACGGGCGGCTATCCCGGCGGACAGGCGGAATATGTCCGCGTGCCGTTTTCCGACGTAGGCCCGATCGTCATTCCCGAAGGCATGGACGATGACGACGTCCTGTTCCTGTCCGACATCCTGCCCACCGGCTGGATGGCCGCGGACAATGCCGACATCGAAACCGACGACACCGTCGTGGTCTGGGGTTGCGGCCCGGTCGGGCTGTTCGCGATCCAGGCCGCCCGGCTGATGGGTGCGGCCCGCGTCATCGCCATCGACCACTATCCCAACCGCCTGGCCCTGGCCCGCCGGATGGGGGCCGAGGTGATCGACTTCAAGCAGACCTCGGTGCTGGAGGCGGTCATGGAGATGACCGGCGGCATCGGTGCCGACGCGGTCATCGACGCGGTCGGGATGGAGGCGCACGGCTTTGCCCTGGATACGGTGATGGACAACCTCAAGCAGGCCGTGGGCGTCGGTGCGGACAGCGGCCACGSCCTGCGCGAGGCGCTGATGGCGGTGCGCAAGGGCGGCCGCGTGTCGGTCCCCGGCGTCTATGGCGGCTTCATGGAC
>NZ_WEKR01000058.1:0-2080 GCF_024105395.1 Paracoccus sp. 08
TGCTGCGCCAGTTGGACCACCAGATCTATGCCCCCGCCGGCGCGCCGGGATTCGACGCGATGCGCTGGTTGCGCGACTGGTCGCGGGCCTAGCGGTTCCGCCGGGACGTCGCGCGGGCCTGCAGCTGATCCAGCGCGTCGGCATTGGCCCGGCCCCAGGCATAGACCGTCTCGACCAGGTCGACGAAGCGCCTGCCAAGCGGCGTCAGGCTGTATTCGACCGCCGGCGGGACCGTGCTTTCGACATGGCGGTCGATCAGGCCGCTGTCCTCCATCTCGCGCAGGGTCTGGACCAGCATCTTCTTAGAGATCCCGGGCAGGCTGCGCAGCAGCACCCCGTTGCGCGCCGCGCCCCCGTGCTGGGCATGCAGCGTGTGCAGGATCATGCTGGTCCATTTCGTGGCAAAGATCTCCATCGTGCGGCGGGGGGCGCAATCCTCGCGCCAGTCGGTGTCGATGCTGCCGGGTTCCATGGTGGTTACCTTTCGGTGGCTATGTCCCAATTTGGTGCCGTCTGGCACGACCGCGCCGCGCTGACTAGATCCCCTGACAGCACAAAGACAGGAGAGATTCATGACCCGTACCGCATTGGTCGTCGGCGCCACCGGCATTCAGGGCCACGCCATCGCCGCCCAACTGGTCCGCGACGGATGGGCCGTCCTGGGCCTCAGCCGCAATCCGCAGCCGCAGGAGGGCGTGACGCCCGTGGCCGCCGACCTGCTGGACCCCGCATCCGTTGCCGCCGCCCTGGACGGTCTGGCCCCGACGCATGTGTTCCTGACCACCTGGCTGCGCCAGCCGACCGAGGCCGAGAACATCCGCGTCAACGCCCTGATGCTGCGCAACCTGTTCGATGGTCTGCGTCCGCTTGGCACCGTGCGCCACGCGGCGCTGGTGACCGGGCTGAAGCATTACCTTGGACCGTTCGAGGCCTATGGCAAGGGCAGCCTGCCCAAGACCCCGTTCCGCGAGGATCAGGGGCGGCTGGACGTCGCGAATTTCTATTACGCGCAGGAGGATGAACTGTTCGAGGCCGCGCGCAGCGACGGCTTCACCTACAGCATCCACCGCCCCCACACCGTCATCGGCAAGGCGGTCGGGAACGCCATGAACATGGGCACCACCTTGGCCGTCTATGCCGCAATCTGCCGCGAGACCGGGCGCCCGTTCCGCTTTCCCGGATCGGCCGTGCAGTGGAACGGCCTGACGGACATGACCGACGCCCGCCAGCTGGCCGCCCAGGTCATCTGGGCGGCGACTACGCCCGCCGCGCATGACCAGGCGTTCAATATCGTCAACGGCGACATCTTCCGCTGGAACTGGATGTGGCACCGTCTGGCCGACTGGTTCGGCGTCAAAGCCGAGGATTTCGACGGCACCGAACGCCCCTTGGCCGACCAGATGGCGGACGACGCCGCGATCTGGGCACGCATCGCCGAACGCGAAGGGCTGGCCGAGCCGGATATCACCCGCCTGGTGTCGCCGTGGCACACCGACGCCGACCTGGGTCGGCCGATCGAGGTCGTGACCGACATGTCCAAAAGCCGCAAGCTGGGCTTCACCGCCTATCAGGCGACGGACGAGGCGTTCTTCGACCTGTTCGAACAGCTGGAGGCGGACCGGATCATCCCCCGCCGCTGACCGTCCAAAGATCTGCATCTGCTGCGGTGAGGATGTCGGGCGACCGGCACCCTCATCGCCGTGGACGGAATGAGGGTTTGCCTGGCCCATGGCCGACGGTGATTTGGTCATGCAACGGACGCGTCCAACGACACTTACGACGACCATAGAACCGCATCAGGTCAGGGGCTCTACCATGACGCTAAGGTGATGTGAATAGCCTCATGTTTCCTGGACGCTTTCTTCGCTAACTTTGAGGCAAGGAGGCCATGATGGGCGCAGGTAATTTCATGGACGAGTTCAAGCGCGATGCGGTAGCGCAGATCACGGAGCGGGGCTATCCGGCCGAGGAGGTTTCGGCTCGGCTCGGCGTCAGCACGCATTCGCTCTATGCGTGGAAGCGCAAGTTCACGAAGGCAGTGTCGGGTGACACGGAGAAGGATGCAGAGATCCGGCGGCTG
>NZ_WEKR01000059.1:0-1913 GCF_024105395.1 Paracoccus sp. 08
GCATAGATCTGGTGGTCCAACTGGCGCAGCAAGGCTTGCCTGCCCGGCCCGCCGCCCCCGCGCCACGCCAGATGCGCCGCCGCGGCCGCACGCAGCCCGGTCAGATCGCCGCTGGCCGCCGCCCTGCGCATCGCCGCCGCATGCGGGCCGGGCCGCAGCCGGCGCAGGCCGCGCCCGATCGCGGGCAGCCTGCCCCACAGCACCACGGCCAGCGCGACCACCCCGCCCGAGAGCGCCAGCCCCACCATCTGCCAATACAGGGCGACGCCCGTCCCCGATGCGGTGCTGAAACCCGCGAAGCCGAAGGGGATCGGCTTCATCGCCGCCACCTCGATCCGGCGGCTGTCGGTGTCCAGCCAGGGAAAGGGGATCGCGGGCAGGACGCCTGGCTCGCCCGTGCGGGGGCGCATCTGCCATTCCCAGACCACGCGGGCGACCGGGCCGTCCGGGGTCGGGATCGTCTCGCGGGTTTCGGGCAGGGTAAAGCTGATCAGCCAGGGCTGGGCGATGTCGGGGCGCGGCGGCAGGTGATGGGCCATCGCGCCCAGGGCCTCGATGGTGACGCGGCGGGTCAGGATGTCGTCCTTGGCCAGGCGGCCGGGCGGTGCGGACAGCTCGTCCGTCAGCACCAGCCTGCGTGCCGTCAGGGGGCGGCCCGAATGGGGAAAGGGCTTGACCGTCAGGCGCGTGGTGCCCGACGTGACGCTGACCTCCTCGCGGACGCCGCTGCGGGTGATGTTGGTCAGGTTATGGGTCAGCGGACCGATGGTCAGGTCCCCTGCCCGGCGCGGAAACAGCGCGATGTCGCGTTCGAAGATCTGGATCATTCGACCGCCGATGCGTTCCTGGAACCAGCGGTCGCGGTCGATCTGCATCCAGTCATAGGCGTCGGACGACGGAAAGGTCAGGCTTTCCAGCGACACGGTCAGGTCGTATTCGCCTCGGAGCGTCAGGCGCACCATCTCGGCCACGACGGGGTTGCCATGATCGTGCAGGATCAGCAGCCGCGCCTCTCCGGGGGCCAGGGGTGCGGGGGTTTCGGCGCGCAGCGGCGTGGCCAGCATCAGCAGCAAGAGGATCAGCCGGATCACCACGGGTCACCCGCCTCGGGCCGGATCAGGCCCAGCCCGGCGCGCCGGTCGTGTTCGGCCTGCAACCGCAGCGCCAGGAATTCGCCCGGATCGTCTGCGATGGTTTCCAGCCATGCGTCGCTGGCGGCCATGCCCCGCGCCTCGACCGGTCGGCGCCAGCTTTCGGCGGCGGCGTCGGTCAGGGCGTTGGCGATCATCTCGTCCGGGGCGGGACGCCCGCCCCGCCCCAGGATGCGACCCGGCGCGACGCTGTCGCCCTGCTGCGGCGGAAACATCGTCGCCACCAGGTCGCGACTGGCCCGGGCCTGTTCGTCGGCGGGGTTGGCGAACAGCACCGCGTCGAAATAGGCGACCGCCAGGGGATAGTCGCCCGTGGCGGCCAGCGACAGCGCGCGGTTGTAGGTCTGCGACCGGCCCGCGCGGGCGAAATCGGCATCGGCCAGGTCGTGGTCGCCCAACCGGTAATGGGCCACGCCCCGTGCGCCCGGATCGTCCAGCAGGATCAGCGCGAGCCTGTCCCMCCCCGCCCGCAGCGCCAGCGCACCAAGCGCCGCGGGGCCGGCAAGGACCAGCGCCGCCACGGCCAGGACCAGAAGGACCGCCGCCGCCCTCATCGCCGCCGCCTCAGCATCTGCAGCAGCGGCAGGGCGGCCAGCGCGGCCAGGAACGGCCCCAGATCGCGATAGCCCAGGGCCGTCACCGCCGGATCGCGACGGCGATCGCCCCCCTGGCGCAGCCGGGCGGCCAAGTCGTCGACATCCTGTGCCAGCACCATCTGACCGCCCGATTGCACCAGCTGCGCCAGCGCATCGGGCGCAGGGG
>NZ_WEKR01000060.1:0-1547 GCF_024105395.1 Paracoccus sp. 08
GCAGCGCGGCGGCGTTGCCGATCAGCAGCGACCGCCCCTCGACCATCGCGGTCAGGCCGCGTCCGGGCAGGGCGGTCACCGATTGCGCCGGGGGCAGCGTCATGCCGCCTGCCTCGGCCAGGATCGCGCGGCCCAGGGGGTGTTCGGATCGGGCCTCGGCCGCGGCGGTCAGGCGCAGGGCGGCGTCGCGGTCGATGCCGTGGATCCAGATCTGCGTCACGCGGGGGCGGCCTTGCGTCAGCGTCCCGGTCTTGTCAAAGGCCACCACCCGCGCGCCCGCCAGTTTCTGCAGGGCATCGCCCTGGCGGAACAGGATGCCAAGCCGCGCGCCGCGCCCGCTGCCCACCATGATCGACATCGGCACCGCCAGGCCCATCGCGCAGGGGCAGGCAATGATCAGCACCGACACCGCCGCCACGACCGCATGCGCAAGGTCGGGGCCAAAGGTCAGCCACAGCGCAAAGGCCAGCACCGCCAGGCCCATCACCACCGGAACGAAGATCCGCGTGACCCGGTCGACCAGCGCCTGCACCGGCAGGCGGGCGGCCTGCGCCTCTTCGACCAGGGCCACGATCCGCGACAGCACGGTGTCCGGCCCCGTGGCCGTGACGCGATAGGTCAGGGCGGCCGCGCCGTTGACGGTGCCGCCGGTCACAGTGTCGCCGGGCGCGCGCAGCACCGGGACGGGTTCACCCGTCAGCATGGATTCGTCGACATGGCCCGCGCCTTCGGTCAGCACGCCGTCCAGCGCGATGCGTTCGCCGGGCGCCAGCTGCACCAGATCGCCCGGCTGCAGGTCGGCCACCGCGACACGCACCGGATGCCCGTCCCGCAGCGCCGTCGCGTGATTGGGCGTCAGGGCCAGCAGCGCGCGGATCGCGGCGCCGGCCTGGCCCTTGGCGCGCGCCTCCAGCCAGCGGCCGGTCAGGATCAGGGTGACGATCACCGCCGCGGCCTCGAACCACACCTGGCGCGAGGCGGCGGGGATCAGGCCGGGGGCCAGGGTCACGACGGCGGAAAAGGCAAAGGCCGTGCCCGCGCCAAGCGCCACCAGGCTGTTCATCTCGGGGGCGCCGCGGCGCAGGGCGGCAAGCCCCGTGCCAAAGAACCGCCGCCCCGGTCCGGCCAGCACCGCCAGCGTCAGGATCATCTGCACGACCCACAACGCGCGCATGGGAACCAGCGCATGCAGCCAGTGATGGAAGGCCGGGACCAGATGGCCACCCATCTCGACCACCGCGACGGGCAGGGTCAGGGCGGCGGCGGTCAGGGCCGCACGGCGCAGGGCCGGGGCCTCGTCCGGGGGTGGTGGCGCGCTGTCGGCGATGACAGTCGCGGGATAGCCCAGATCCGTCACGATTTGCGCCAAGGCCTGCGGGGTCAGGGCGGGATCGTGGCTGACCTGGGCGCGGTGCGTGGCCAGGTTCACCTGTGCATCCGCCACATCGGGGCGGGCCGACAGCACGCGGCCCACGCGTCCCGAACAGGCCGCGCAGCTCATGCCCCGGATGGCCAGGCGGGTGACAGGCAGGCCATCGGCGGGGATC
>NZ_WEKR01000061.1:0-1062 GCF_024105395.1 Paracoccus sp. 08
GCGCACCGCCAGGCTGGCGAGATCGCGCGCGATCTGCGCGGACGCCTGTCGCGGGCACAGCAGGCGCGGCTGGCGCTTGCGGCACGGTCGCGGGTGGCCGATCTGACCCATCGGCTGGACCGGGCGCAGGCACTGCAGGCGCAGTTGCACGCTGATCGGGCACAGCGGGCGCGGCTGACCATCACGCCGAAGACGATGGCACGGCTGGATCAGGCACAGACGGTGCTGGACCGCCTGGACGCGCGGGCCGAGGCACAGGCGGTGATCATCGAATTTCACGCAGACGGGCCTCTGGCGACGCTGGCGGACGGAACCGCCGTCGAGGGTGCATGGGCGGTGCCGGGGCGGATGCACGTCACGCTGCCGGGCTTTGGCGCGATCAGCGTCGATCCGGGATCGGGGCGGGGGGCGCAGCTGGCCGCCGATCTGGGGCAGGCGAAGCGGGACGTGGCAAGGGCGCTGCAGGATTGCGGGGCGGCCGATCTGGCCGATGCGCGTGACCGGCTGAACCGCGCGACGCGGCTGGACGATGCGCTGCGCCAGGGGGCGCAGGCGCTGGACGATCTGGCGCCGCAGGGCCTGGATGCGTTGCGCGAGGCGCTGGCGCTGGCCCTGGCCACGGCCGAGGCTGCCGATGCCCCTGCGGATGCAGAGGATGCCGCGGTGCTGGAACCCCTGCTGACCGCCGCCGATACCGCCGAGGCGCAGGCGCAGGCCCAGTCCCGCAGCGCCCGTGAGGCCGCGACCGCCGCCGGGGAAGCTCGCGCCGATGCCGAGGGAGAGCGCCGTTCCGCCGAACGCGCGCTGGCGGATGTCCTGGCCGAGGCTGGATCGCTGGACGATCTGGCGGCGCGTCTGGATGCGCTGGCCGCCACGCTGCCCGACCTGTCGGCCCGCAGCGCCGAGGCCGCCCGGCTGTGCGCCACCCTGTCGGATGCGGCCCCCGACCTGACCACCGCCCAGGCCGCGCTGTCGCGTGCCACCAGCGCCGCCGAACAGGCCCGGCGCGACGCGGAGACGATGGAGCGCGACCTTGCCGCGCTGAACACCCGCATCGCGCTG